>DASQBH010000537.1:0-2465 GCA_035635315.1 Longimicrobium sp. | reverse complement strand
GTGGCGATGTCGTCGAAGTAGCCGGTGCCGACTTCGCGCTGGTGCTTGGTGGCGGTGTAGCCGCGGGATTCGGAGGCGAATTCCTTCTCCTGCAGCTCGACGTAGGCGCTCATGCCTTCACGGGCGTAGCCGTGGGCGAGGTCGAACATCGAGTAGTTCAGGGCGTGGAAGCCGGCCAGGGTGATGAACTGGAAGGTGAAGCCCATGGCGCCGAGTTCGCGCTGGAACTTGGCGATCGTGGCGTCGTCGAGGTGCTTCTTCCAGTTGAACGACGGGGAGCAGTTGTAGGAGAGCATCTGGTCCGGGAAGTCGGCCTTGACGGCTTCGGCGAACTTGCGGGCCAGCTCCAGGTCCGGGGTGCCCGTCTCCATCCAGATGAGGTCGGAGTACGGCGCGTAGGCCTTGGCACGGGCGATGCAGGGTTCGATGCCGTTGCGGACCTTGTAGAAGCCCTCCGCGGTGCGCTCGCCGGTGACGAATTCCTGGTCGCGCTCGTCGACGTCGGAGGTGATCAGGGTGGCTGCCTCGGCGTCGGTGCGGGCGATGATGACGGACGGGGTGCCCGCGACGTCGGCGGCCAGGCGGGCGGCGTTCAGGGTGCGGACGTGCTGCTGGCTGGGGATCAGGACCTTGCCGCCGAGGTGGCCGCACTTCTTCTCCGAGGCGAGCTGGTCTTCCCAGTGCACGCCCGAGGCGCCGGCCTGGATCATGGACTTCATCAGCTCGTAGGCGTTGAGCGGGCCGCCGAAGCCGGCCTCGGCGTCGGCGACGATCGGGACCATCCAGTCCTCGACGGTCTGGATGCCCTCGGAGAACTCGATCTGGTCGGCGCGGAGCAGGGCGTTGTTGATGCGGCGGACCACGGTCGGAACCGAGTTGGCCGGGTACAGGGACTGGTCCGGGTAGGTGTGGCCGGAGTTGTTGGCGTCCGCGGCAACCTGCCAGCCGGAAAGGTAGATGGCGCGGAGGCCGGCCTTGACCTGCTGCACGGCCTGGTTGCCGGTCAGGGCACCCAGGGCGTTGGTGTACTTGCCTTCTTTTTTCTCCTCGGTGAGCTGCTTCCACAGCTTTTCGGAGCCGCGGCGGGCCAGGGTGTGTTCCTCGGAGACGCGGCCGCGGAGGCGGACGACGTCGGAGGCCTTGTAGTCCCGGGTCACACCTTCCCAGCGCGGGTTGGCGGACCACTCGAGCTCCAGTGCGGTGGCCTGCTGTTCGGGCGTCTGGGTGGGCTCAAATGCTGCAGTCATCTTTGTCTCCTTAGTGGGGCCCCGGGCCGGTCTTACTGCTTCCTCGCAGTGCGACTGGATGTTCCGGTGCGGTGTAACTTTTCCGTAAGACCTACTTTTCTGTACTTTCAACCGCCTTTCTAGATGAAAAGAGTGGAAAGAAATGCACTTCTTCGCGTATTCTCAATAAATGCACCCCGCCAGCTGGAATCGTCCCGCCTCCGCCGCCTCACCCGCCGTCCCGGAGGTGGACGTCATCAGCATGGGCCGCCGCGTCCGCCACCTCCGCAAAGCCGCCGGACTCACACTCGATGACCTGAGCACCACGGTGGGAACGGCCCCCAGCCAGCTGAGCCTGATCGAGAACGGCAAACGCGAGCCCAAGCTCGGGCTGCTCCAGCAACTCGCGGCGGCGCTGGGCGTCAGCATCGACGAGCTGCTGGGCGCGGAGCCGCCCAACCGGCGCGCCGCCCTGGAAATCGAGCTGGAGCGCTACCAGCGCAGCCCCATCTACGAGTCCCTCAAGCTGCCCAAGATCCGCATCAGCTCGCGGCTCCCGATGGATGTGCTGGAGTCCATGGTGGGGCTGCAGCACGAGCTGGAACGCCGGCTCAACGAGCAGATCGCGACGCCGGAAGAGGCCCGCCGCGCGAACGGGGAACTGCGCGCCATGATGCGCGAGCGGAACAACTACTTCCCGGAATACGAGGCCGAAGCGCAGAAGGTGCTGGCCTCCGTCGGGCACACGAGCGGCCCGCTGTCCCATCACGTCATCGCCGACATCGCCGGGCACCTCGGGTTCACCCTCCACCATGTGGGCGATCTGCCGCACTCCACCCGTTCGGTGACCGACCTGAAGAACCGCCGGATTTATCTCACGCAGAACGCGCGCAGCGACCACGACCCGCGTTCGGTGCTCCTGCAGGCACTGGGCCACTACGTGCTGGGGCACCAGACCCCCACCAACTACGGCGACTTCCTGATGCAGCGGGTGGCCACCAACTACTTTGCCGCCGCGCTCCTGCTGCCGGAGCAGGCCACCGTGGAGTTCCTGCAGAAGGCCAAGCAGGCCAAGGAGATCGCGGTGGAGGATATCCGGGACGCCTTCGCGGTGTCCTACGAGACCGCCGCGCACCGCTTCACCAACCTCGCCACCCAGCACCTGGACCTGCGGACGCACTTCCAGAAAACCCACAAGAGCGGCATCATCTACAAGGCCTACGAGAACGACGGCGTGAC
>DASQBH010000536.1:0-4236 GCA_035635315.1 Longimicrobium sp. | reverse complement strand
CCAGGGCGAAGTACGCCTCGTCCTGCTCGTCCGGGCCCAGGAAGTAGGGCCGGTCGTACCACTGGTGCGTGATCTCGCCCGGCGGCACGAAGCGCGTGACCTGGATCTCCCGCGACGGCTCGGGGACCACCCCGGCGAGCTCCTCGTCGCCCAGGATCACCAGG
The DNA here is from genome assembly GCA_035635315.1 of Longimicrobium sp. Lineage (GTDB taxonomy): Bacteria > Gemmatimonadota > Gemmatimonadetes > Longimicrobiales > Longimicrobiaceae > Longimicrobium. The sequence continues at coordinate 4,072 of DASQBH010000536.1, read as the reverse complement.
TCGCCGTCGTCCGTGGGGAACGCGCGGCGGATGTCGGCGGATTCCACCACGTTGCCCGTGTCGGGATCCACCATGTGCTGCTTGACGGGCTCGTGCCGTTTGGCGTCGAGCAGGCGAAAGTGCACGGCGCGGTCCTGCACGGCCGAGTACAGCTTCACCGGCACGTCCACCGCGCCGAAGGTGACGTGCGCCTTCCAGATGGCCCGCGCGCCCATCAGCTCACCCTTCCTTCCGCCTCGGCCGCGTGGCACTCGCTGCAGAGCACCTCGCCCGTCTCGCGATCGACGGTCACGCAGTGCTCGCAGCTGGCCCTGTCGCACGCGGCGCAGCGGCGCTGCGACTGCAGCGCGTGGGGCTGCTCGCACAGGTCGCACGCCTCCGTGCCGCCGTCCAGCCACCAGGGAGTAGATTTCTTGGTCGCCATGGTGGCGCGAAAAGGCAAGTTGTCTGCCAATCGCGATCCAACCGCGCATCTCCTGGACAAAGGCTTTCGTCCGCGCGAGAAACTTCTTGCTCCACGGCCGGATGCCGAATACTTTTGGCACCGACGTAGCGCTCCCGCCATCCGGATCCCCCTCCGGAGCCTCGCAGGCCGTTCGTCCGCATCATCCACCCCACACGCGGCTTTCCGGCAAACGCCTTCGCCACCCGGTGACGGCCGTGCCGCGCTCCGCGCATCCATCCGCCCCGTCCATCCGGAGATCCCCATGCTGCGCCTGTCCTCTGCGGCCGCCGTGCTGCTCCTTCCCGCATCCCTCCTTGCCCAGCCCGCCGCCCCCACGGACGCGCAGGAGGCGGACCCGTTCGAATCCATCCGGTGGCAGGAGGGGCCCACGACCGCGCAGATCGGCAGCGAGTCGCGCCTGTCGGTGCCCAAGGAGTGCGAGTTCACCGACGCGACGGGCGCGCGGCAGTTCATGATCGCCACCGAGAACCCGCCCAGCGGCAACGAGCTGGGCGTGCTGATCTGCGACATGTCCGAGGCCGACGGCGACGAGTGGTTCGTGGTGTTCAGCTTCGACGACAGCGGCTACGTGAAGGACGACGACGCGGCGGAGCTGGACGCCGACGCCATCCTGGCCTCCATCCGCGAGAGCAACGAGCTGGGCAACCAGGAGCGGGTCAAGAACGGGTGGGCCAGGCTCGACATCACCGGCTGGGCCAAGCCGCCGTACTACGACCTGCGGACCAACAACCTGACGTGGGCGCTCTCCGGCGCCTCCGAAGGATCCGGCGTGGTGAACCATTCCGTGCGCCTGCTGGGCCGCGGCGGGGTGATGAGCGCGGACCTGGTGGTGAGCCCGGAGCGCTTTGCGGCCACGCTGCCGGACTTCGACCGCATCATCGGCACGCACGCCTTCGTGGAAGGCCGCAAGTACTCCGAGTGGAAGGAAGGAGACAAAGTGGCCGAGTACGGGCTCACGGCGCTGGTGGCGGGGGGCGCGGTGGCGGTCGCGGCCAAGTCGGGGATCCTGGCCAAGCTGGGCAAGTTCATCGTGATCGGCATCGTGGCCGTGGGCGCCTGGCTCAAGTCGCTGTTCAGCCGCAAGCCCAGGAACGGACAGGGCGCGGAGTAAGGTGCCTCCCAGCTGGCACTTCGACACGTCGACCTTCTGGGTGCTGGCGGCGATCGCGCTGGCGGAGGGGCTGCGACGCGTCCCCGCCGGCGGCGTGCTGCTGCGCCGTGTGCCCGGCTACCCCTGGCAGGTGGGCGCGGGCCCGTACCGCGCCTCCGCCTGGCGGCTGACCTCCGCGTTTTCGCCCCTCGCGCTGCACGTCCTTCTGCAGCGCGCGGACGCGGCCCCGCGCCCGATGCCCGGGCGCGGAGCCATCCGCCTGTGGATCGCGCTCCTCCGCGTCCCCAGCCTGCTGGCGCTGATCGCGCTGGTGGTCGGCGTGCCGCTGCTGACGGCCAGCATGGCGACGCGGGGGCTGATCCTGGCCGTCGCCGCCGCCCTCGGCACCTCGCTGCTGACGGCGATCCTGGCGATGCTGGCGCTGGTGAGGATGGGGATCGGGTGGAAGACGGCGGCCGGTGACGCGCTGCGCATCGTCTCGCCGTTCACCTCGCCGCGCGCGCCGGAGATCGTGCTGGAGCGCGTGCTGGCCGGCGTCCCGGTGATCGACGCCGCCCGCGCGCTGCTCCCGCCCGGCGCCTTCGCCGCCTGGATCCGCCCCCTCGCGTACGACGCCGTGATGCGCGGCGCGGACGACGGCCTCGTCCCGCGCGGCGAGGCGGAGCGCATCATCCGCCAGCCTCCCGCGGACGCGGCGCCGGGGGATGCCTGGTGCCCCCGCTGCGCCGGCGTCTACCAGCCCGGCGTGGAGGCCTGCCGCGGCTGCGGCGACGTGCCCCTGGAGCGGGCGATGCCATCCACCGTCCCCGTCGCCACCCTCCCTGAGCCCGCCGGCGCCGCCGGAGTCCGATGATCCCGTAGCCAAACTGTCATTCCGAGGGAGGCGCCGCGCGATGCTCTCCCCTCGCTGGAGAGCCTGGCGCCGACCGAAGAATCTCTACGCTGGGCGGCAGAATCTGTGGAATGATGCCGAATCCGCAAAAAACAAACAGCGAAAGGTACAGAGGAACAGACAACAGCCAGAGGAACGGAGGAAAACCGGTTCGTCTCTGTTCCTCCGGCTTTTGTCTGTTCCTCTGTACCCAATGCTTTTCCGGATCTGGTGTGACAGGTGTTTTTCTCGGGCCCGGAAAAGGGAGAGGACGCGGATGAAGGTCTCATCCGCGTCCTCTCTTTATCTATCCCTCCGCGCCCTCCGCGTGAGCCCCGTCTTTCAGCCGATCAGGTGCCCAGCCAGTACGTGGCCTTGATGACGAAGACGTTGTCGGGGCGCGAGTCGAATATGGCGCCGGTGTCGCGGCTCAGCGCAAAGTCGCCGAACGGCTCGAAGCCGCTGCGGTTCTGCTGCCAGACGAAGAAGAGCGTGCTGCCGGGGCGGTACTCCCACCGCAGCACCGCGTTGCCGCGCAGCGACTGCACGTTGAAGTTGTTGTTGAAGAAGCGGAAGCCCTGGTCCACCGCCGGGTTGCCGTCCGTGTCCAGCCGAAAGCGCACCGGCCGGTCGCCGTCGAACTCGACCACGCCCAGCTCCTGCGGGGTGAACGCGCGCGTGTCGGCGCTGCGGGGGCGCACGAACTCCTTGTAGTCGCTGTAGTCGCCCGTGGCCACGAACGGCTGCGCGAACAGCTCCAGCGTGAGCGTGGGGCTGAAGGTCCAGTTCACGCGCGTGTCCAGCGAAAGCACGTGCTGCTCCAGCTCCGCGAACACCACGCGGCGGCCAAAGAAGTCCGTGGCCGTGGGGTCCGCGAACTGGGTGACGTACTGCGTCTCGTTGCGGCCGTAGTTGTACGACGGGCCAAAGCTCAGCTGAACGTTGGTGCTGGGCTTGTAGCGCACGCTGGCGCCGCCCTCGAAGAAGCGCTCGCCGATGGAGGTGCCGCCAAAGCCGGGGTTGATGGAGAACACCAGCTTCTTGCGCCCGTCGGTGCTGAACGAGGGGGAGACGAACCAGCTGGACGGGCGCCGCACCGTGGGCCCGCCGCGCGTGGTGCGGTCGGCGAACACCTCGGGGCGCACGTGCGCGTACAGGCCCACGTTCCAGTAGTTTGGGAACGTGACCTCGCTGTACTGATGGAACTGCAGGTCGTTGCGGTCGCCGTCAAAGTTCAGCTGCTGCTGGCCGCCGGCGCTGAGCCAGATGTTGCGGTACCAGCTTCCCGGCGTGGTGAACTGCCGCACCACGTTGGCGTGCATCCACACGTAGTCGGCGGTGCTCAGGAACGCCATGTCGTTCACCTCGAACCCCGGGCTGCGGTAGTTCACCGACGTCTCCCACAGCCAGGGCCCGCTGTCCTTGCTCAGCCGTGCGTATCCCCCAAAGCCGCGCAGCCAGGTGGCGCCCGTGTCGTACGCGTCGCTGAAGAACCCGTTGCTCCCGCTCTCGCGGTCCGGGCGATGGAAGTAGCGGGCGCTGGAGCGCTGCACGCGGGCAATGGCCAGCGAGTCGCCCGAGACGTTGCTCACCGCCACGTTCCCCATCAGCCGGTACATCTGGT
>DASQBH010000535.1:0-2217 GCA_035635315.1 Longimicrobium sp. | reverse complement strand
GACCGTCGCCCCCAGGTACGTCTGCACCGCGGGACGGGGACGGTCCGTCGGCAGCTCCAGCAGCTCCGGCGCGCCCGCCAGCCGCTCCTTCCAGTACGCCAGCTGCCGGTCCAGCACCTCGCCCGCCAGCTGCTCGCGCTGCCACACCGCGTAGTCGGCGTACTGCACCGCCAGCTCCGGCAGCGGAGACTCCCGCCCCTCGCGGTACGCCTCGTACAGCATCGAGAACTCGCGCAAGAGCACTCCCATGCTCCACCCGTCGCTGACGATGTGGTGCATCGAGAGCAGCAGCACGTGGTCTTCCTCGCCCAGCCGCAGCAGCGCCGCACGGAAGAGGGGTCCCGCGGCGAGGTCGAACGGCCGTGCCTCCTCCTCCCCGGCCCGGCGCCTGACCGCCGCCTCGCGATCCGCCTCGCCGAGCCCCGACAGGTCCTCCACCGGCAGGGAGAAGCCGCCGAACGGCGCGATTACCTGCACCGGCGAGCCGTCCACCTCCGTGAAGGTAGTCCGCAGCGCCTCGTGCCTGCGTACGACCTCGCCCAGCGCCCGCTCCAGCGCCGCCTGGTCCAGGGCTCCGCCCCCGCGCCACGCCGCGGGGATGTTGTAGGTGGTGCCCCCCGGCTCCAGGCGGTCCAGGAACCAGAGCCGCTCCTGCGCGAAGGACAGCGGCAGCGCACCCGCGCGCCCGGTCGGCACCACCGGCGGCAGCACCGGCAACCCCGCGCGGCGCATCTCCTCCACGCGCCCGGCCAGCTCCGCCACCGTGGGACCTTCGAAGAGCGCCCGCAGCGGCAGCTCCACGCCGAACACCGCGCGGATGCGCGAGACCACGCGCGTGGCCAGCAGCGAGTGCCCGCCCAGCTCGAAGAAGCTGTCCCGCACCCCCACCCGCTCCAGGCGCAGCACCTCCGCCCAGATCTCCGCCAGCACCTCCTCCACCGGCGTGCGCGGCGCCACGTACCGCTCGCCCGCCGAAGCGAGGTCCAGGGCGGGGAGCGCCTTCACGTCCAGCTTGCCGTTGGGCGTCAGCGGGATGCGCTCCAGCCTCACGAACGCGCTCGGCACCATGTACTCCGGCAGCGACAGCCGCAGGTGCTCGCGCAGCGCGTCCGCGTCCGCCTCCCCGACGACGTACGCCACCAGCCGCTGCTCGCCGGGCTCGTCTTCCCGCACGATCACCCGGGCCTCGTGGACGTGGGCGTGTGCGGTCAGCGTCGCCTCGATCTCCCCCGGCTCGATCCGGAAACCGCGCACCTTGACCTGCTCGTCCACGCGGCCGATGAACTCCAGCCGCCCGTCCGCCTTCCACCGCAGCCGGTCCCCGGTGCGGTACATCCGCGCCCCGGGCTCACTGGCGAACGGATCGGGAACGAACCGCTCCGCCGTCAGCCCCGGACGATCCAGGTAGCCGCGCACCACGCCGTCGCCGCCCACGTACGCCTCGCCCGGCACTCCTACCGGCACCGGGTTCAGCGCGGTATCGAGGAGATAGATCCGCTGGTTCCCCGTCCCGCGCCCGACGGACACGGTCAGCGCGTCCTCGGCTACGTGCTCCACGTTCTCGTACGAGCACCACGCCGTCGTCTCGGTCGGCCCGTACATGTGCAGCAGGCGCTGCGGCTTGCCCGCCTTCAGCAGCCGCCGCACGCTGTCGGCGTCGACCGCCTGGCCGCCGAAGAGCACGTCGCGCAGCGGCGCGAACACGTCCGGCTGCTCGCGCGAGAGCTGGTTGAGCAGTGCGGTCGTCTGGTAGAGCGTCGTGATGCGCTCCTCGCGCAGCATCTCGCGAAACGCGGGGGGCGAGAGGAGCACGTCCCGCGGGATCCCGACCAGGGTGGCCCCGTTCAGGAACGCTCCCCACGCCTCGAACGTCAGCGCATCGAAGCTCGCGTTCGACGCCTGCGCCACGCGGTCGCCCGGGCGGATCTGGACGTAGTCAGTCTCGCACACGAGCTGGACGACGTGCCGGTGCGCCACCATCACGCCCTTGGGCTTTCCCGTGCTCCCGCTGGTGTAGACGATGTACGCCAGGTTCTCCGCCGTCGCGCCGCTGCGCGGCGCCTCGACCGATTCCGACGCGAGCGCGTCGGCGGCCTGGTCGAGGTGGACGACGGCCAGTCCGCCGGCCGCCACCGCCCCCGCCAGGTCGCTGCGGCTGAGGAGCACGCGAACGCTGCTGTCGGCGAGCATCAGGCGCAGCCGCTCGGGCGGATAGCC
>DASQBH010000534.1:0-2410 GCA_035635315.1 Longimicrobium sp. | reverse complement strand
CTCGTTCGGCATCGACCTGCGCAAGGACGAGAACACCGACCTGCGCGCCTCCGGCATCCTGGAGCTGGACGGGCTGGCGGTGAGCGGGGTGCTGCTGCGCGACATGGACCTGCGCCTGCGCGACACGCACTGGACGCTGGGCGTGCCCGAGGCGCGGCTGGCGCGCACGGACGGCGGCATCGAGATCCAGAACCTGCGGGTGCAGCGCACGGGGACGGGGTCCACCGGCTTCATCGAGGCCAACGGCGTGCTCCCCACCAGCGGCGAGGCCAACCTGACCATCAACATGGCCGGGATCGAGATGGCCGAGCTGCGCCTGCTGGTGCCCACCATGCCGGAGATGAGCGGCACGCTGGCGCTCAACGCCTCCATCACCGGCCCCATCGAGTCCCCCAACCTGGTGCTGGACGCCACCATCGACCGGCTGGCGTACGGCGGATTGACGACGGACCGGCTGGCGCTGAACGGGCGCTACGACGCCGGGATGATGCGGCTGGACGCGGACGTCACGATGGCGGGGCGCCCCGTGCTGGACGCGGAGGCGGCGATCCCCATGGACATCACCCTGGGCGGGATGGTCCCGGGCTTCACCCTGCGGCGCGGCGACCCGCTCTCCGCCACCATCCGGGCGGATTCGCTCCCGCTGCAGCTGATCACCGCCGCCGCGCCTTTGCTGCTGGAGAACGGCGAGGGAGCCATCGCGGCGCAGATCGCCGTGAGCGGCACCCTGGACAACCCGCGGGTGGCGGGGACGGCGGCGATCGCCGGGGCGCTTACCCTGGTCCCCCTGGGCGTGCGCTGGGAGGGGATCGACGCGGCGCTGCGGCTGGAGGGGCAGACCATCACCGTGGAGCGGGCGACGGCGCGCACGGGGGAGAACGGCGTCGCCAGCGTCACCGGCCGCATCGTGCTGGAGCAGATCAACCGCCCGGTGCTGGACCTTGCGGTGACGGCCAGCAGCTTCCAGGCGATCGGCAACGAGGCCCTGGCCAGCCTGCAGGCCGACGCCGACCTGCGCCTCTCCGGGCCGTACCCGGGGGCGGAGGTGCGCGGCTGGGTGCGGCTGGAAGACGGCACCATCTACATCCCCGAGCTGGGCGAGCAGGCCGAGGCCGACATCGTGGACGTGGACGTGGGCGCGCTGGGCGCCGACACCGTCTCCGCGGGGATCGTGCAGCTGGCCGGGATGGGCGGGCTGCTGCCGCGCGACCTGGAGGTGATCATCGGAGAGAGCGTGTGGCTGGAGTCAGGCGACTCGCGCATCGCCATCCAGGGCGAGCTGACGGTGTACGAGGCGGCGGGCGCCCTGCGCGTGTACGGCGACCTGGAGGCCGTGCGCGGCACCTACACGCTGCGCGTGGGCCCGGTGGAGCGCGAGTTCGAGATCGTGCGCGGGACGGTGCAGTTCAGCGGGACGCCGGATCTCAACCCGCGGCTGGACATCGTGGCCCGCCACGAGGTGCGCACCCGCGAGCCGGGCACGCCCGACATCGGCGTGCTGGTGAACGTGGGCGGCACCATGCAGGCGCCCACCCTCACCCTCAGCAGCGAGACGCGCCCGCCGCTGCCGGAGTCGGAGCTGCTCACCCTGCTGCTGTTCGGGCGGCGCAGCGCGGAGCTGGCCAACCTGCCGGCGGAGTTCACGCAGGGGATCATCCTGGAGCAGCTGCTGGGCGGGGTGCTGACCAACGAGCTGGAGCAGATCTGCGCGGGGCTGTCCATCTTCGACTACTGCCGCCTGCGGGCGCGCCCCACGGGCACCGGGTTCGCCGGCATCCCGCAGTTCGGCACCGACATCTTTGCCTACGCCTCGCTGGAGGCGGGCAAGGAGGTGTTCGAGGATGCGTTCCTGGTGATGGAGATCGTGGACCTGCTCACCAACCCCAAGGTGGGCGTCTCGGGCGAGTGGCAGGCCACGCGCAGCTGGACCATTCGCGGCGCGTGGGAGCCGGTGCGCCGCGACCCGCTGCTGCTGAACCTGGACCGCCGGGGCCGGCAGGTGCTGCTGGAGGCGCGCCGCCGCTGGGAGTACGGCCGCCCGCCCGAGCAGCCCGACCCGCTGGCCGAGGACATCCCTCTGCCCACGGACGAGCCGAAGCCGGGCGAGCTCTCCACCCCCACGGGCGAGCCCCCGCCCCCGCCGCCGGACGACTCGCCGTAGGTGAAGGGGTGAAGGGGTGACATGAAAGACGGGCGCACGATCGAGGGTCGTGCGCCCGTCCTGTTTTCCCGCGAATCCGAGACGGTTCGAAAGGCATCGAACTGCGTCCGCGGGGTGCCCCTCCCCCGACCCCTCCCCGTTCGTTCCTCACGGAGAGGGGAGAATTCGATCCTGCTTCGCCGGGGTGCGTCGCACCTCCCTCCCCCACGCAGTTTGCTACCCATTACCCACAAATGTGTCCTATACTCC
>DASQBH010000533.1:0-4356 GCA_035635315.1 Longimicrobium sp. | reverse complement strand
CTCCCGCACCCGGCGCGCGCCCTCCACGTCGGTGAACAGCCCGCGCAGCGCCACCCGGGCGCGGGTGGCCCGCTCCGTGGCCTCGTCGCCGCCGCCGGCCGCCGCCTCCCACGCCGCCAGGTTGGCCTCGTGCTCCAGCGGCGCGATGCGCGACGTCATCTCCTCCACGAACGCCCGCGCTTCCGATTCCAGCGCGGTCCCGCCCGCCGCCTCCACAGCGCTCACCGCAGCCCCTCGTACATCATGGCGATGGCTTCGGCGCCCTTGTGAAAGTTCTCCACCGCCATCCACTCGTTGGGCGCGTGCGCGTTCTCGCCCGGCAGGCCGAAGCCGATGAGCAGCGCGGGCGCGCCCAGCGTCTCCTGAAACGCCTGCACGATGGGGATGGAGCCGCCTTCACGAATGAACACCGGCTTGCGCCCCCACGCCTGCTCCAGCGCGCGCGCCGCCGCGTCGAACACCGGCCCGCTCCCCTCGGCAAACCAGGGCTGGCCGCCGTGCAGCGCCAGCACCTCCACCGTCACCCCCTCCGGCGCCAGCGAGCGGACGTGGTCGATGAACATCCGCTCCACCTCCTTGTAGTCCTGGTCCGGCACCAGCCGCATGGACACCTTCGCCATCGCCCTGGCCGGCAGCACCGTCTTGGCGCCCTCGCCCGTGTAGCCGGAAAGCAGGCCGTTCACGTCCAGCGTGGGGCGCGCCCAGATGCGCTCCAGCGGCCCGTACCCCTCCTCGCCCCCCAGCTTCGGCGAGCCGACCTCCTTGCGCAGGTTCTCTTCCTCGAAGGGAAGCTGGCTGATGCCGTCGCGCTGCTCCGCCGTGAGCTCGCGCACCCTGTCGTAAAAGCCGGGGATGTTCACCCGGCCCCGCTCGTCGTGCAGCCGCGCGATGATCTTGGCCAGCGCGTTGGCGGGGTTGACGACCGCGCCGCCGTACGCGCCGGAGTGCAGGTCGGTGGACGGCCCCTGCACGCGGATCTCCATGTACGCCATCCCCCGCAGCCCGGTCGTGATCGACGGGAGCCCGGGAGCGAACATCGTCGTGTCGCTGATGACGACGGCGTCGCACGCCAGCCGCTGGGCGTTCTCCTTGAGGAACGCGGCCAGGTTGGGGGAGCCGACCTCTTCCTCGCCCTCGATGAGGAAGACCACGTTGGCCGGCAGGGTGCCGTTCTCCGCCAGCAGCGCCTGCACCGCCTTTACGTGCAGGTACACCTGTCCCTTGTCGTCCACGGAGCCGCGGGCGAACAGGTTGCCGTCGCGCACTTCCGGCTCGAACGGGGCGCTCTTCCACTCGTCCAGCGGCTCGGCCGGCTGCACGTCGTAGTGTCCGTAGACGAGCAGCGTGGGCGCGCCCGCCGCCGCGCCGCGCCACTCGCCCAGCACCACGGGGTGCCCCGCCGTGGCGATGATCTCCACCGTGAGCCCGGCCTCGCGCATGCGCTCCGCCAGCCAGTCCGCGGCACGCGCGGTGTCGTCCTTGTGCTCGCTCTTGGCGCTCACGCTGGGGATGCGGAGCCACTCCTTGAGCTCGTCGAGGTGCTTGTCGCGGTTGCGCTGCAGAAAGTCGGTCGCGGGCATCAGCGTTCTTCCGGTGTCGGTGCACGAGTTCGCAATCCGGCGGAAGATACATCCCGCCCGCCCGCCCGGCGAGTGAGAGGGTCCGGTCCGGCGGCGATCGGCTTGCGTCCCCGCGGCGAAGCGTGCAGCATGGAGGCATGGCGCCCGCCAGGGCCGGGGCGAATCGAACCTCTGCAACGGATTCTTCGTGGAACCATGCACCCGTCCGCTCGCCCGGACCCTGCGGGCCGCGTTCCTGGCCCTGGTCCTGGGGGCGGTCCCGGCGCGGGCGCAGGACCCCGCGGGGTCACCGCCCCCACAGGATCGGCGCCCGCTGGTGGTCGCCGACACCGAGCGCGACCTCTTTCCTGATCCGCACGTCCTTACCTGTGTGCGGATGCACGCCACCCAGAACCTGCTCAGGCATCACGCCCGGGCGGTCGGGCGTGCGCCGGCCTCGCTGGCGGAGTTTCTGCCTCCACAGGGCCCGATGCCCATAGACTTCTGGCGGGACGGGTGGGATACGGAGTTCCGCTACGGCCGGCGGGACGATGACCACTGGGAGCTGCGTGGCGCGGGAGCGGACCGCCAGTTCGGCACGGCGGACGACGACGTGCTGGAAGGGTGGCGCACGGAGCCGGCCGGCGCGGACGGCGGGGGTGCGTGGCGGTCGGCGTGGCGGGAGGGCGCCGCCGGGCTCTGCCCCACCTGGAGCGACCCGGACTGAAGCAGAAGCGGGGCGGCCATCCGGCCGCCCCGCGCGCGTATCGACCCTCCCGGCACGGTCGCGGGCCTTTCTCCGATATCGGTGCACGAGGCTCGCAATCCGGGAGACACCCCCGCCGCACACCGGACGGTCCCCCGCGCCCCGAAGCCGCGGCATCGTCCGGATCCCCCCGCGCCTGAGCCGCCAGAGCGACGTACATCTTGCGACGCCGCGCCCCGCCACTCAACAACGGCCCGGGCATCGGGTTGCGGGAGGGCGGGGCGGTGTACAGGATCTGGGGATCACTCCTCTTTCCCGACAGGCGGTTGACCTGCTCTCGCGCCGCGGAGAAATTGAGGGACCCTATCCCAGGCTCTCATTTCTTTCCAGCGAAACATGCGGATTTACCGCCCACCGGCGCGCGTGCTCTGCGCGGCGCTGCTGGCCCTCCCTTTGGGCCTGCTTTCCACGCGCGCCCAGGCGCAGATCACCTGCACCACGCGCATCGACTGCGTGGAGAAGGGGATCCCGTTCACCAACCAGTCTCCCGGAGTGGCGTTCCGCTTTCTCCCCGACACGGTGTACGAGGCCAACCAGAAGCTGGACATCTTCGTCTACGACGCGGGCGGGCTGGACGAGCACTCGCGCACGCTCACCGCAACGGGAGCCACGGTGCTCACGGGGCCGGCGTGGCGCTGGAACAAGCCCATCATCAGCGCTTCGATGACGGGGAGCGTGCTGCTCGCGCTGGGCAACAACGTGGTGACGGCCCATGTCTGCGACCTCACCGGGCGCTGCACGGACGCGGTTCAGCAGGTGGTGTACGCCCTGCCTCCGCCCGGGGCCAGCCGGGTGGCGCCCGTGGTGCGCAACGCCCTGGACCCCGCGCGGCGCGTGGCGGCCACGTGCGACGGCTGCGCCGACGCGGTGCTCACCTACAGCACGCCCGCGTACCAGAGCCTGGACCAGCCGCACGGCGTGACCCTGATGTACGCCCGCGCCCAGGCTTCGCCCAGAGGCTACGTGGAGGTGGAGGTCGCGGACAACTCTCCGGAGCAGCCGGTGCGGATGTCGCTGCAGGTGATGCATCCGGCGGGACATGCCGTCACCCCCGAGATCTTTTACCAGGGCGGCGGCGGCTCGCGCACCATGGCGGCGCAGTGGGACGCCGGCAGCTACGGCACGGGCGCGCTGGTCCACACCGCGGTGGTGCGCAGCTACTGGGACAGCGGCGCGCCGCTGCAGGCCACCGTCCCCGTGCGGGTGATCGTGGTGGATGAGCGCCAGAGCCGGTTCGGGGCCGGCTGGTCGATGGTGGGGCTGCAGCACGTGTACGCGCAGAGCGACGGCGCGCTGATCACGCACGGCGACGGATCGGCCGTGTTCTTTGCCCGCACCGGAACCTCGTACCAGTCACCTGCGGGCGAGACCAGCACGCTGGCCTACGACGACGCGACGGCCACGTACACCCGCCTGTACCCCGACGGCTCCCAGGCCATCTTTGGCGGCGGCGGATACCTGTACCACCAGCAGGACCGGCTCGGCAGCCGTACCTCGTACCAGTGGATCTCCAACTACCAGGGGGTGCCGGTTCCGTACCGCATCACGGACCCCGCCGGGCAGGTGCTGGTGATGGACTACCACACCGCGCAGGGGCCGCACTACGGCAAGCTGGCCTCCGTCACCGATCCCGGCGGGCGCATCACGTACTTCGGCTACTGGGACGGCTGGGAGAACCTTACCAACGTGCAGGACGCGGCGGGCGGGGCCGCGCTGCAGGCGCAGTACGACGCCGCAGCCCACGTGCTCACCTCGTGGACAGACCGGCGCGGCGGCGCGTGGAACGTGTCGTACGACCACGCCGGCCGGCTGTCCGCCGTCCTGGCCCCGGCGGTGACCGACGGCGGGGTGACCGCCCGCGCCACCACCACCATCCGCTCCCGCCACGCGGCCATGCTGCCGCTCCCCGGCACCGGCACCCTGGGCGCCCTGGCGCGGCGCGTGACGGCGGACTCGGCGGTGGTCGTGGTCGCCTCCGCGGCGGACTCCGTGCGCATTCTGGCCGACGCCCGGGGGCTGGCCACCCGGGTG
>DASQBH010000532.1:0-3768 GCA_035635315.1 Longimicrobium sp. | reverse complement strand
GGCGGGTTGACGCGCTCCAGCCCCTCGCGCTTGAGCAGCGCCCACGGCGCCTGCGTGGGAAGGGTGCGGTCGCGGGACAGCTGGACGCCGCCGCGAGGGCCCAGCCACGTCTCCCCCGCGATCAGCGGCTTGCCCACGGGGCGGTCCACCATCACCCGCAGCACGTCCGCATCCCAGTAGTCGCGGTAGTCGCGGCCCAGCACCAGCGCGCGCACGGAGTTGGCCACGTCGCCGCGGATCCAGCCGTCCATCGTCCGGGTGGCGCGCGAGGCCTCGCCGGTCAGCTGCAGGTTCTCCATCCCCAGCGGAACCCGCCACCGCACGCCCCCGCCCAGCTTGTCCTCCTGCTCGAAGCGGTACGCGCCCCACACGTTGAAGGTGGGGCCGCCCTCTTCGCGCGTGGGGTTGATGTTGGCCGAGGCGGAGAGGGTGAGCCCGTTCACCCGGTCGTAGCTGGGAAACGGGCCCACGGTGGGGGCAAAGAACGCCGGCCTCGGCGGATGGGTGATCTGCGCCGCGGCCACGTACTCGCCCTCGCGCCCCGTGGGCCGCGTCTCGATCTCCAGCCTCGCGCGGGGATCGGTGTAGTGGATGGAGTCGCGGTCCACCACCGCCAGCCCCGCCGGGTACACCCCGCCGCCGATGACGGCCACCGATCCGCCCACGCGCCCGCCCGGCCGGATCCACAGGTCGCCGTTCAGCACCACGGCGGTGCCCTCCACGCTCCCCTCCAGCCGCACCTCGGCGTCGTAGACGAACAGGTCGCCCGGCGCGCGAAAGTCCGGCCCCAGAATGGTGTCGCGGTCGATGAAGACGTACGTGTTCCGCGCCAGCACCTCGCGTGCGATGCGGGCGGCCTCGCTGTGGTCGTCGCCACTGATCTGCGGCACCTGCGCCCGCGCGCCCGGCGCGGACGCGAGGGCGAGGACGGCGGCGAGGACGGCGGACCGGAGCGCCCTCATCCGAGGCTCAGAAAGTTGCGCAACAGGTCGTGTCCGTGCTCGCTGGCGATGGACTCGGGGTGAAACTGCACGCCCCATACGGGATGCTCGCGGTGGCGCACCGCCTGGATCTCGTCCTCCCACCCCTCCTCCTCGGTCCAGGCGATCGCCTCCAGCTCGTCCGGCAGCGTGGACGGCTCGATGATGAGGGAGTGGTACCGCGCCACCGTCAGCGGGCTGGGCACGTCGCGAAAGATCCCCTGGCCGGTGTGGCGGATGGGCGACGTCTTGCCGTGCATCGGCCGCCGGGCGCGGACGACGTCGCCGCCGTACGCCGCGCCGATCGACTGGTGCCCCAGGCACACGCCCAGGATCGGCGTGGTGGGGCCTAGCTGGCGGATGACCTCCACAGAGACCCCTGCCTCGTTGGGCGTGCACGGCCCCGGCGAGATGACGATGCGCTCCGGCGCCATCTCGCGGATCTGGTCCACGGTCAGGGCGTCGTTGCGCCGCACCTCCATCTCCGCCCCCAGCTCCCCCAGATACTGGACGAGATTGAAGGTGAAGCTGTCGTAGTTATCTATAACGAGGATCATAGCTTGTCGTCTATCGCTCAACCAAAATCTCAGTCATGACTCCGGACCTCATCCGCAGGCAATTGCCCCTCCAACCACTCGAGCAGGGGTGGTAGCTCGTTCTGCACGATATCCCAGATGATGTGAAAGTCGATGTTCCGGTAGTCGTGAGCGATCCGGTGCCGCAAGTTGATGATGTGGTGCCACGGAATCTCCGGATGAAGCCCCGGTGAATCCAGTGGAGAGATGACGCGCGGCCTCACCTACATTTTCGAGCGCTTTGGTGAGCGCCAACTGATCGGGTCTACTTGCCCGCAGGCGATCGAAGGTCAAGCCGCGCGCGATCTCAGCCGCGAGCCTCCCGTAATCCTGCATGTCCCACAGCAGACCGAGGTGGCGGTCTTCAGGCCGCATACAGGACTTCGTGATGCTGAAGGATGTGGCGGCGCCGGTACGGATTGGGAACAAGGTCCTTGCGGACGAGATCGACTTTTCGCCCGAACAGCACCTCCAGTTCGTCGATCATGCGATTCCAGCCGCGGTAGCCCGAATGATAATCGTCCTCGAACTCCACCAGCACGTCCACGTCGCTGTCGGGACGAAAGTCGTCGCGCAGGACGGAGCCGAAGAGCGCGAACTCGCGGATCTTCCACTTGCGGCAGAACGCCTCGATCTGCTCCTGCGGGACTTCGACGTGCACGCGGGCCTCCGTGTGGGCTGGACACCGAAAAATCACACGCCGCCCCTGCGCCGCGCAATGGAGGGGGGCAGGGGCGGCGTGTGCCAGCTCCGCCGCCGGCTACTGGACGCGGAGCGGGACGGTGAACTCGGAGGTGTCCCAGGACAGGCGCAGCACGCCGGCGTCTCCGCAGACGGTCTCCGCGCGAATGGTGAAGACCTCCACCGGCTCGCGGACGGTGGCGCGGCGCATCGGCACGCGGCCCAGGTCCTGCGCGCTGTCGTAGGCGGTGCCGTTCTGCCCCGTCTGGCGATTGACGATCAGCCAGCCGCCGTCTGCTTCCGGGATGGAGAAGAGCGTGTACTCGCCCGCGGGGACAGTGATCGTCCCCGTGGCGCCGTCGCCCAGGACGAGCGCGCGGTCGGTGGAGAAGTGCGTGGCGCGGTTGGCGCCGGCGCGCCACACCTGTCCCCAGCGCACCACGCCGGGAAAGATGTCGCGGCCGCGGCGCTGCGGCTGGCCGTAGTCCACCAGGATGCGCGCGCCGGCGACGGTCGTCTCTTCGCGCCCACGGCCGGAGAGCTCGCCGATGCCGCGCCCCTCGCGGTCCGCCTGCGCCCAGCGCGCGGCGGGACCCTCGACGTCCACCCACGGCACGCGCGAGACGATCACCTTGCGGGTGGTGCCCGCCGCGTCCAGCGAAAGCAGCCGGCCCTGCCCGTCCACCCGCACGGTGGACGGGCCGCGGAAGGGGTGCGTGAGCGTCCATCCCCCGCCCTGCGCCGGGGTGACGGTGTAGGCCAGCGGCCGGCCGCCGGAGAGCAGCGGCGCTTGCCCTCCCTGCCCTCCCGCGGCGCGCATCAGCACCAGCTCGAAGGGCCAGTGCACCAGGTCCACCCACGGCAGCGACTCCGCGGGAGCCTCCACGCGCGCCGTCGCCACGGAGTCGCCCTGCGAGAGCGTGCGCGTCCACCCGCCGTCCGCGGCCTCGTACACATCGGTGCGCACGGGCGAGCTGGAGCCGGGGTCGAACACGCGCTCCTCGAAGCGGCGCATGCGGCCGTCGGGCGACAGGTCCAGCACGTAGCTGCGCCAGGTGGTGCGCGGCGAGCGGACCACCGCCTCGGCCGTCACGCGCTGCGGCGTGCGCACCCAGCGCTCCAGCGCCAGCGTGTCGCGCCCCAGCACGGTCACCAGCGCGGCGCTGTCCGCCTGGGCCGCGGCGGGCGCGGCGGCACAGAGCGCGGCCAGCAGCGCCGGGCGCAGACAGGTGGTCACCATCGATCGCATCGTTGGGCTCCCCTCGTGCTTCGCGGTTTTCGGTCGGTGTCGCAGGCAAGCTACGCGCACCGCGCCGCGGCACAAGCGGGGCCACCCGCCGGAGGCAGGCCTCAGGCTCCAGGCTCAGGGGGTGATGCCAAACCTCTCCCGGGAACAGTCATCCTGAGGGAGGCGCCGCGCCGTAACCTGTTCTCACGACATTGTCTGGCGCCGACCGAAGGACCTTGCCGGCAGAACCGTGGGGCCAGGGTTCCTGCGCGGGCGCTTGCCCCTCGTGAGCCGAGAGAAGGTC
>DASQBH010000531.1:0-3296 GCA_035635315.1 Longimicrobium sp. | reverse complement strand
GCGCTGGTGCAGGCCGATGCTCGGCTCGTCCAGGATGTACAGCACCCCCACCAGCCGCGAGCCGATCTGCGTGGCCAGGCGAATGCGCTGCGCCTCGCCGCCGCTCAGCGTCTCGGCGCTGCGGCCCATCGTCAGGTACTCCAGCCCCACGTTCACCAGGAACGACAGCCGCTCGCGCACCTCCTTGAGGATGGGCCCGGCGATGTCGCGCGAGATGTGCGGCAGGGTGTCGACGATGTCGAAGAACTCCAGCGCCTCGGCCACCGGCATGGCCACCACGTCGCCGATGGACCGCCCGCCCACCGTCACCGCCAGGCTCTCCGGCCGCAGCCGCGCGCCGTTGCAGACGGTGCAGGGAAGGGTGCTCATGTACTCCTCCAGCATCTCGCGCACGCTGTCGCTGCTGCTTTCGCGGTAGCGCTGCTCCACGTCGCGGATGATGCCGGCCCACTTCACCTTCTTCGGTCCCTTGGCCGACGCCGCCTTGCCGTTGGGCCGGCTGTCCATGCCGTACATCAGCACCCCGCGGATGTCGTCCGTCAGCTCCTCCCACGGGGTGTTGAGGTCGAAGCCCAGCGCCGACGCCAGCCCCTCCAGGATCGTCCCCCGCAGGTGGCCGCGCGGCACGCCCCAGGGCAGGACGACGCCTTCCAGGATGGAGAGGGAATGGTCCGCCAGCACCAGCTCGGGGTTGGGCTCCTTGCGCGTCCCCAGGCCGCCGCACGCGGGGCAGGCGCCGTACGGGGAGTTGAAGGAGAACTGCCGCGGCTCCAGCTCGGGGATGTTGATGCCGCACTCCGCGCAGGCGTAGTGCTCGCTGAACAGCTCCGGCTGCGGATCGTGCGCGTCGGGCGTGTGGGCGACGATCTGCACCACGCCGTCGGCGTTGCGCAGCGCCGTCTCCACGGCGTCGGCGATGCGGGAGCGGTTGTCGGCGTCCACGGCCACCTTGCGCTCCACGTAGATGCTGATGTCGTGGTTGGCGCGGCGGGCCAGGGCGGGCGGCTCTTCCAGCCGGTGGACGGCGCCGTCGGTGCGGGCGTGGGTGAACCCCTTTTTCCGCATCTCCTCGAACAGGTCGCGGAACTCGCCCTTGCGGCCGCGGACGGCGGGGGCCAGCACCTCCAGCCAGCTGCCGGCGGGAAGCGACATCAGCCGGTCCACGATCTGCGTGGCGCTCTGCCGCTCCACCGGTTTGCCGCAGCTGGGGCAGTGCGGGGTGCCGGCGCGCGCCCACAGCAGGCGCAGGTAGTCGTAGACCTCGGTGACGGTGCCCACGGTGGATCGCGGATTCCGCCCCGCGGTCTTCTGCTCAATGGAGATGGCCGGCGACAGACCCTCGATGGAGTCCACGTCGGGCTTTTCCATCATCCCCAGGAACTGGCGGGCGTACGCGGAGAGCGACTCCACGTAGCGCCGCTGCCCCTCGGCGTAGATGGTGTCGAAGGCGAGCGACGACTTGCCGCTCCCGCTCAGCCCCGTGATGACGGTGAGCTTGTCGCGCGGGATCTCGACGTCGACGTTCTGCAGGTTGTGCTCGCGGGCACCACGGACGATCAGGTTCTCTTCAGCCATCCCGAAAAGTTACCGCAGATTGCTCCCTTATTCAACTGTCGGATGTAACGCCCGCCGGAGCGCTTCCCCACGGTGGCGCGCCGGGAGCGCCCCGCCCCCCTTTCCCCCTCCTCTCCCGGCGGCCGGCCGCGACGGCGATCGGCGGAGAGGCCGCACCGGAACGAAAAAAGAACGGCGTGAACCAGGCCCGCCGGGGGCGGCACGGCGACCGCATTCGGCGATGCCCGCCTCACGGGACGTGCCCGGCCGGGTGAAAGCATCCGTTTATCCCAGATTTCGATGATTCCCCGGCCCGCACAGCATGCTGGCGCGGCCTGCGCTGCCGGCGTGGGAGCACGGGTTTGGCCGCATATCCACTCATCGCCGCTTGTCACAAACCTGTGCGATCTTGTCAGAAAACGGCCGGTCAGAAGCCGGTGGGATGGTGCGTTGGCTTGATGGAAGGACGCCCGATGTTTCCAACCCACCCTGAAGGAGCTGCCCCATGAAGCGGTACACATTGTTGTCGGCACTGCTGGTCGCGGGTACCCTGGCTGGCTGCGCGGACGTGGCGGGTCCCGCCGCGACCGCCGCGCCCCGCTCTCCCGCCCACTCCCTTGCCGCGGGGAACGGGCAGCACGTGGTGGTCTTCAAGGGCAGCAGCATCCCCGCCGGCTTCGCGGCCGAAGTCGCGGCGCTGGGCGGCACGGTGACCTACGCGCACGCGGGGGTGGGCTTCGCGATCGTCAGCGGGCTGGGCGACGCGGCCGCGCAGCAGGTGGGGGGGCTGGGCGGCGTGTCCGGCGTGCAGGCGGACGAGGTGTTCCAGCTGGAGTCCCCGGTGGTGGCGGCGGCCGAGGCCGGCTTCGACCTCGGGGCCCAGAGCCAGGCCGATCCCACCACCGCGGCGCGCTACGGGTTCCAGTGGAACATGCGGCTGATCAACGCGGACGACGCGTGGGCCGCCGGAAAGCTGGGCTCGCCGGGCGTTACGGTGGCGATCCTGGATTCCGGGCTGGACTACGACGCACCGGACCTGAACGGGCTGGTGGACCTGTCGCGCTCGGCCTCGTTCGTTCCCTCGGACGACGCGATCACGGCGGCGTACTTTCCCGGCCGCCATCCGATCAACGACTACAACGGGCACGGCACCAACGTCGCCACCCAGGTCAGCAGCAAGGCGGTCGCCATTGCCGGCGTGACCTCGCGCACCACGCTCATCGGCGTAAAGGTGCTGGGGGCGAACAACACCGGCTCGCTCGCGGGTGTGCTGGCGGGGATCACCTGGGCGGCCGACCAGGGCGCCGACGTCGCCAACATGAGCCTGGGCGGCGTCCTCGCCAAGACCGGCGGCGGGGCCTTCGTGAGCCTCGTCCACCGCACCCTGGCCTACGCCAACCGGCAGGGAATGCTGATCGTGGTCTCGGCCGGCAACGGGCCCTCCGACCTGGACCACGACGGCAACACCCTGGCGCTGTACTGCTCGATGCCGCACGTGCTGTGCGTGTCGTCGGTGGGGCCGGCCACGGAGATGCTGAACCAGGACGCCCCCGCGTTCTACACCAACTTCGGCCGCTCCTCCATCTCGGTGGCCGCCCCCGGCGGCAACGCCGACGCGGCGAACGGCTTCCCGGTGTCGCCCCGTCCCTGGGGCCCCGACTTCGCCTCGCGCGTCTGGTCGCTCTGCGCGAAGTACCGCATCGCGGGCTTTGACGCAACGGGCGCTCCCATCCTCACGCCGT
>DASQBH010000530.1:0-5195 GCA_035635315.1 Longimicrobium sp. | reverse complement strand
CCCGCGGCCGTCGCCCCGGCGATGAGCACGTAGAGCAGGTCCACGTCGTCCCGTTCCATCACCGGCAGCGCGATGAGAAACGCGATCCAGGCCACGCCCATCGCCACGGCCGCTTCTCTGGGAGATCGGTCGATGACGATTTTCTGCAACCGTTCAATCATGTGGCGGGTCGTCTCAAGGCAGTCGGTTCAGGAGGAAGAGCGGGTCGGGAAGGAACAGCGTGGTTTCGTGCTATGGCGTGTCTACCTCCGGGGTGCGGGATGGCGGCAGGGTTCTCCGGATCGCGCATCGGATGATCCGGGCCGCTGGTTCCGGCGCGCCGCGGAGAGGATGAAGCGAACCGCGTCTCTCCCGAAAAATGCGGATGGCCCCCTGCCGCGCTTCAGTCCCTCTCCCGTTCCCGACAGCCGGCGCCGGCTCGTGCCTCGTCGGCCAGCGAGCCATGCCGTCGGCCGGCGACGATCAGGCCCGTTACGCGAGACGGAGAGGAAACGGCACGAGAAAACTCCGTTTCCTCCGTTGACTCCGTGTGAGGCCATTCTTTTTGCCGATCCGGGAGAAGCCGAGCCCCCTACGCGCCCGATCGACGCACGGTTTCACGCCCGCCGCCCCACCTTCGTCCCACCCTCCTCGCCTCCGCTCCCCTTGCACGAAGACGGGAAGCGATGTAGTGTTGTACTCGTGTGCTACACTGCGACACCGGAGCCTCGATGCTGGTGAACCTCGATCCTCGCGACGCGCGGCCGCTGTACCTCCAGATCATGGACGAGGTACGGCGGGCGCTCGTGCGGGGGACGCTGCAGGCGGAGGACCCGCTCCCCTCGGTGCGGGAGCTGGCGTCGGAGCTGGCGGTGAACCCGCGCACGGTGTCGCAGGCGTACGGCGAGCTGGAGCGCGAGGGCATCATCTACGTCAAGCGGGGCCAGGGGACGTTCGTGTCGCCCGGCGTACGCGCGGACCGGCGGGCGCTTGGGCGGGAGGTGGCCGGGCGGGCGCTGACGGAGGCGCGGCGCAACGGGCTGGACGTGGACGAGCTGGTGACGATCATCCGCGAGATGGCGGCAGAGGAGGAGGGGGAGCCTTCCCTGCCCGCCCCCGCGAACCCGGGAGACGAGGAATGAGCGGCGCGACCCACCCCCATCCGCCCGCCTTTGCGGTGGCCACCCACGGGCTCTCCAAGCGGTACGGGGGCGAGACGGCGCTGGACCGCGTGGACCTGCGGGTGCCCGACGGCGCGGTGTACGTGCTGGTGGGCGCCAACGGCGCGGGAAAGAGCACGACCTTCAAGGTGCTGATGAACCTGGAGCGGCCGGACGAGGGGACCGCGGAGCTGCTGGGGCTGGACACCGGCCGCCAGGGGCCGCTGGCGCGCGCGCAGGTGGGGTACGTCCCCGAGCACCAGACCCATCCCTACCGCTGGATGACGTGCGGCCGGCTGCTTCAGCACGTTGCCGCCTACTACCCCGCGTGGGACGCCGCCTACGCCGACCACCTGGGCCAGGCGCTCGGCGTGCGGCCGCGGCAGAGGATCGGCGCGCTCTCCAAGGGCGAGGGGCGGCGGCTGCAGCTGGTGCTGGCGATGGCGCACCGCCCTCCCCTCCTGCTGCTGGACGAGCCGACGGAAGGGCTGGACCCGGTGGTGCGCAGGCGCGTGCTGACCCTGCTGGCCGAGCACCTGGCCGACACCCCCACCACCGTGCTGGTCTCCACGCACCACGTGCACGAGGTGGAGAGCCTGGCCGACCACGTGGGCGTGCTGCGCGACGGACGCCTGGTGGCGCAGATGCCGCGCGACGAGCTGCAGCGCACCGTCCGCCGCTACCGGGTGGCGGTGCCGGAGGGGTGGGAGGCGCCTGCGGACCTGCCGATCGCGGGCTCGCGGCGCGCCAGCGGGCGCGAGGTTCAGTGGACGCTGGTGGGCGAGGAGCGGGAGGTGACCGAGCGCCTTGCCCTGGCCGGGGCGCAGGTGCGCGAGGTTACGGCGCTGGGGCTGGAGGACGCGGCCCTGGCCTTTCTTCCCGAGGAGGTGTCGCGATGACGGAGTGGGCGCTTCATTCCACGCCGCCCCTGCGCGGCGTGCTGCGGGAGCAGGTGCGCGCCGTGGGGCTGGCCCTGCGCGGGCCGGCCGCGGCGCTGGGCGCGCTGGCCGCGCTGGCGACGGCGCTGGTGCTGTCCGACATCGTCCGCAACAGCCAGGCGGTGGACTTTCACCCCGAGCGCTGGGTGCTTGCGGGGGTAGCGGGCCTGCTGCTCCCGGCCGCGGTGTGGAAGGGGGAGGAGCGCTTTGGCGCCGCCTTTCTGTGGACGCTTCCGGTGGACCGCCGCGGGCACACGCTGGCCCGGGCCTTCGCGGGGTGGGCGTGGCTGATGGCCGGCGTCGCGGCGTTCGTGCTCTGGCTGCTGGCGCTGGCGCTGGTGTCCGGCGGCAGCGTGGGCGTAAAGGAAACGCTGCTGACCATCCCTTCCTTTCCCCTCCCCGGCCCCGGCCCCATCGACGCGGCGACCGTGCGGCCGGTGCAGTGGACGCCGGCCCGCGTGCTCTGGCTGGTGCCGTTCACCGCGGCGACCGCCACGTACCTGCTGTCCACCGCCGTCACGCTTGGGGTTCGGCATCCGCTGCGGTGGATCGCGGCGATCGTGCTGGCGGGGTTCCTGGTGGCCACGGTGAGCGAGGCGGCCGACGCGGAGGGCGCGGCGGAGCTGCCGGAAAAGGTGTTGTCGCTGCTCGTCGCCGGGCGCTACGGGCTGGAGACGGTGCTCATTGCCAGCACGGAGTCGCTCAAGATCGATACGACGCTTTCCACGGGGGAGCGCGCGATGGTGTGGCGCGGCCTTCCCGACCCCGGGCAGTGGGCGATGGCCACCCTGATCTGGACCGCCGCCGGCCTGGCCGCGCTCTGGGCCGCGGCCTCCCGCCACGGCGAGCGGCGCCGGCGCTGAAAAAGAAATGGCCTCACGCAGAGTTGGCAGAGTTCAGGTTCTCAGGTCCTTTTGCCCTCTTTGCGCAATAGTAGACAGGGAATGCAATACGAGGCATGTACGCGGCACGAGAAAACTCCGCTAACTCTGCTAACTATTTGTGAGGTCAATCTTTTATCCTGTCATGACTGATACTGAATCCGCAAAAAGAGTGGTGATACGGATCCGGAAAACGGTGTCATTCTGAGGGAGGCGCCGCGCAAATCTCTCCGTCCCGCTGGAAAGCTTGGCGCCGACCGAAGAATCTCTACGCTGGGCGCACCATCCCATCGGCTACGACTGGCTTTGGCGTGAGAAACCCCGCCCGTTTCCGATAAAGATCCTTCGGTCGGCGCACGGGCTGCCGCGCGTTGCCGACGGTTCGGGGTGGGCGCCTTCCTCAGGATGACAGTGATGGTCCACAAATACTGTTTTTGCGGAGTCGGTATGAGCAGCTGGATGCGCGGCTGAGTGCAGTCGTTCCCGTCGATTCTTCCCCTTCCGGGGCGTCTTTCGCCGAAAAGACGCCATTGACCCTTCTTGCCCCCGGGTGGCCCCATGGAACTGCAGATCCGCGACCTCTCCAAGACCTACGCCAACGGGGTGCACGCCCTCAACGGCATTACGCTCACCATCCCGCAGGGGATGTTCGGGCTGCTGGGGCCCAACGGCGCCGGCAAGTCCACGCTGATGCGGACCATCGCCACGCTGCAGGAGCCGGACAGCGGCTCCATCCACCTGGGCGACATCGACGTGGTGCGGCAGAAGGACCGGGTGCGCGAAACGCTGGGCTACCTGCCCCAGGAGTTCGGCGTGTACCCCAACGTGACGGCGGAGCGGCTGCTGGAGCACTTCGCGGTGCTCAAGGGGATCACGGAGCGGCGGGCGCGCCGGGAGACGGTGGACGCGCTGCTGCACCAGACCAACCTGTACGACGTCCGCAAAAAGAAGCTGGGCGGCTACTCCGGCGGAATGCGCCAGCGCTTCGGGGTGGCGGTAGCGCTGCTGGGCGATCCGAAGCTGCTCATCGTTGATGAGCCGACGGCGGGGCTGGACCCCGCGGAGCGCGTGCGCTTTCTGAACCTGCTGAGCGAGCTGGGGGAGAACAGCGTCGTCATCCTCTCCACGCACATCGTGGAGGACGTGAGCGAGCTGTGCACGCGCATGGCCATCATCGACCGGGGCCGCATTCTGCTGGAGGCCGAGCCGCTGCAGTCGGTAGCCGCGCTGCAGGGCCGCATCTGGCGCCGCGTGATCGCCCGCGACGAGCTGCCGCGGGTGGAGCAGGAGCACGCGGTGATCTCGACCAAGCTGCTGGCCGGGCGCACGGTGGTGCACGTGTACGGTGAGACGGCGCCCGGCGCGGGGTTCGAGCCCGTGGAAGCGGACCTGGAGGACGTGTACTTCTGCACCATGGCGGGGCACGGCGTTCCCGGGGCCGCGCAGCCGCTGGCGGAGGTGGCGGGATGAGGTTCCGGGAGATCTTTCGCTGGGAGGTGGGGCAGCGGCTGCGGCAGCCCGCCACCTGGCTGTACCTGGCGCTGGTGTCCGGCCTGGCCGTGCTGCGCGCGGACGCCACCGACACGGGCATCATCCACTATCACGCGCCCGTGAACGCCACCGGCTCCACGCTGATGGTGGGGATCCTGGGCACGCTGGTGACCGCCGCGATCTTTGTCGAGGCGGCCCAGCGCGACGTGCGGTGGCGGATGGAGCCGCTCTTTCACACCACGCCCCTGCGCGCGCCCGAGTACCTGGGCGGCCGCTTTGCCGGCTCGCTGCTGGTGAACGCCCTGCTGCTGCTGACCGTCCCCGCCGGGCTGCTGCTGGGCATGCGCCTGACGACCATTCCGCCGGATGCGCTGGGCACCTTTCGCCCCCAGGCGTACCTGCTGCCGTACCTGGTCTTTCTCCTTCCCAACCTGCTGGTGAACGCGGCCGTGCTGTACGGTCTGACCGTGCTCACGCGGCGCGGGATTCCGGCGTACCTGGGCGCGCTGGTGCTCACGGTGGCATACATGTACGCCCTGATCGCGGGGTCGCGGCACAGCTCGCCGGTGTGGGCGCTGGTGGACCCCACCGGCGGGGTGGCGTTCGGGCGGATGACGGGCGCATGGACGCGCGTGGAGCTGAACACCTCGCTGGTGCGGCCCGAGGGGCTGCTGCTCTGGAACCGGCTGCTCTGGACCGCGCTGGCGGCGGGGATGCTGGCGCTCACCGCCGGCCGCTTTCGCCTG
>DASQBH010000529.1:0-8722 GCA_035635315.1 Longimicrobium sp. | reverse complement strand
CGCGCAACGCCTTTCTGCACGGCGCCCTGGGGCCGGATATGGGCTACTTTCCCGGCGCCGACCCGCTGCTGGCGGAGCTGGCGCACCACGCGCGTACGGGCGCGTTCTGCCGCGCGCTGGTGGGCGAGGCGCGGACCGATGAAGCGCGGGCGTTCGCGTGGGGATGGGTGACGCACGTGCTGGCCGACGTGGCCGTGCATCCCCTGGTCAACGAGGCCTGCGGCGAGCTGGCGACGGGGGTGCGGACACCGCTGTGGGGCGCGGAGGTCGCCGTTGCGCACCTGCGGGTGGAGACGGGGCTGGACGCCGCCTGCCACGCGCGGCACCCGGAGCTGGCACGCCTGCGCGGCTTGCCGGCGCTTGACCCCGGCGTCTTTCACGCGGTGCGGTGCGCGTACCTGCACACGTACGGCGCCGCGCCGGACGCGGAGGCGCTGGTCCACGCGCACCGGCAGGTGGTGCGGCTGCTGGGCCCGGGTGCGCGCGTCCGGGGCGTGGCCGCGTGCGCGGTGGACGGGCGCGGCGCGGGTGCGTGGGCCGCGCGGATGGCGCTGCGGGCCGCTGCCCGGCTGGGCGCGCGGAACGCCCACGCGGAGGGCCTTTTTTCCCCCGTCCGTCCGGCTCCCTGGCTGCTGGACGAGGTGGATGCCATCGCCGCCGGGTTCGCGGACTGGTTCGGTGCCCACTACGCCTCGGGGCTCCGCTTTCTGCGCGACCACTGCCTGGATACGGGCGAGGCCCACGATCACGACCAGCCCTGTGCCCGCGCCGCCATCGACGCCCTGCGCGCGCGGTGGGCCGCCGCGCCCGAGCTGCTGCGCGCGGCGGCGTGATGCGCGTCCATCTCTCCGCGCCCGCGACCGGCTCTCGTGCCGATCTGGTACGTTCCCATGCCCGTATGACGCGGCATTCCGTGACGTGGGCACGTCAGGTTGCGGGGCAGGGGCGCGCCCGGCCGGACGCGTCCCACGCTGGCCCCTCCGCCGGAGCCCTTCCCATGGCATTCAAGGCCGACGAGCATGCGATGCGCCGTGCGCGCGAAGAAGAGGCCGCGCTCGCGCTCTGGTCCACCCTGAGCCACCCCACCGCCAGCGAAGCCGAGTGGCGCCGCCTTCCGGAGGAGGTACGCCACCACTATCGGCGCCAGGCCCGTCTGGCCCTCGGCTTCGACCCCCGCGGGTTCGACGCTCACGGCGCTGAAGCGTACGTTGCCGGCACCTGATCCGGCCGGCGTACGCGCTCCCTTTCGGCCCCCCAAGTCCCCCTACGCCGCCCGCTCGTCCCCCTCCAACTCACCGCCCAGCAGTCCGCTGGCCCGCGCCCTCACCCGTGCGCGGGCGTGGGCCGGCACGCGGTACGCCGCCGCGAACCGGCGAAAGTCGTTTTCCACGTGCGCCGGCCCGCGGTACCACCGTCCCGCGAACTGCCGCGCCCAGAACTCCGTGTTCTCCTCCATCCCCGTTCCCATCTGCACCTCCTCGCGGTGTCGATCGCGGTCTGATGGGGAGGATGATGGCGCCCGCGCGGCACGGTGCGGTAACGCCCGCGTCGGCATTCTGCACCGTCCGCGTCGCGACGGAGGTTCCGGGCCCGGAAGCGATCGGATCTCACACAGCACCGGATCCGCGAAAAAGACTTCAGATACGATTCGGCAAACGGTGTCATCCTGAGAGAGGCGCACACCCGGTCCTATCCAGACGCGCGATTGAGTGTGCGCCGACCGAAGGATCTTTACGATGGGCGCATGGTTCTGTCGGCTACGTTGGGTCCCGCGCGAGAAGCCGCCCGTTCCCCATAAAGATGCTTCGGTCGGCGCACGGGCGTTCGTGCGCGTAATACCCAATCCCGCAATTCATTGTACACCCGGGTTTCTACTGCTGCCTTACATGGAGGGCGCGGAGGACAGACCGATGCGACCAGATCCTGAAAGGACTTGTCTCACACGGGGTCAACGGAGTCAACGGTAAAGATCAAAACCGTTGACCCCGTGTGAAAAATGCAGTTCTGATGTGCAACTGGTGTTCGCCCGGATTCGGCATGAGTGCACGACGAATCGTGAGAAACGGTATAAGACAGTTGCACGCGGCGCCTCCCTCGGAATGACAGTGATCGTCGCTATCCGGTGCCTGGCGGATTTCCGGTCTTTCATGTGAATCTGGTAGGAGAGCTCGCGCAGGCTCCCGGAACGGCGCCGAAACGCGAACTGCCCGCTCCAGGGACCGGAGCGGGCGATGGATGAAGTGCGGTGGATGCGGCTCAGTTCGCCGCGAGTGGCTGCGGGTGGCGCGAGGCCTCCGCGCGCGCCTGGCCGATGCGGGTGCGCAGCTCGTCGGAAAGCGCGGGAAGGCCGGGCGAGCGGCCGTCGCCGTAGACCAGGTAGCGGCGCCGCGCGGGGTCTCTCCACAGCGAGCCGTGCGCGTGGCCCGAGAACACCTTCACGGACCACCCGTGCGCGAGGGCCCAGAGCATCAGCTCGGTGTCGTCGGGTGCCATGCTGCCGCGGCGTGAGGAAGGATCGAACGGGAGATCGGCGTCTTCATCGTGCACATCCCCACATCCCCCGCGCAAGCAGCGGACGGTAACGATGCATGTCACGAACGCGCGAGCCCCCTCCATCCACCCCCGTCCAGGCTGGCTTACTCCCCGTGCGCCGCGGCGCGCCGCTTCGAGCCCTTCTTTCCGCCGGACACTGCCTGTGCAGCCACCGCGGCCACCAGCGCGGTGACCAGCTCCGCGGCGCCCGCGGCGCCGTGCTTCCTGACCAGCTTGCGCACCGGCTTCACCAGCCGCTTGCGGATCTTCTTCTTCAGCTTCACGTCGGTCCTCCCGGTCAATGCGGATGCGGAACAGCGACCGGCGGACGCTCGCACGTCGAATGCCGTTACAAACCCTCTCCACCATTTCGAAGGAGCGCCTCCCCGAACCGCCGACGGAAGATTCGCCGGAGCGCATCGAAGGCAGGGGCGACGTGTATCCCCTCTCCCACGCAGTTCGTGGGAGAGGGCAGGCGAGGAACGAGCCGGGTGAGGGCCCGAGCCGGGTGAGGGCCCTTACCCCGGCACGCCCACCACGCTGCGCGGCAGCTCCAGCAGGCGATGGATGCGCTCCAGCAGCGCCTCGGGGCTGAACGGCTTCTCGATGAAGTCCGTCCCCGCCTCCATCGGCCCCCGCGTGCGCGCCTCGTCGCGGTCGTAGCCGGAGATGAAGAGCACGCGAATCCCCGGCCGCTCCGCCATCAGCCGGCTGGCCAGGTCGCTCCCGCTCATCCGCGGCATCACCAGGTCCGTCACCAGCACGTGGATGATTCCCGGGTGCTGCCGGGAGAGCGCCATGGCCTCCGCCCCCTCCGCCGCGGCCAGCACCGTGTAGCCGCCGCGCGAGAGCACCCGCTCCGCGAAGCGCCGCACCGTCTCCTCGTCCTCCACCAGCAGCACCGTCCCCCGTCCCCGCGCCTGGGGAAGCGGCGCCGGCACGTCGTCCTCCTCTTCCGCCTCGTCCGTGATGCGCGACACGGGGAGGTATACGCGCACCCGGGTGCCGCGGCCGGCCTCGCTGTCGATCCACACGTAGCCGCCGCTCTGCTTGACGATGCCGTACACCATCGACAGCCCCAGCCCCGTTCCCTTGCCCGCGCCTTTCGTCGTGAAGAACGGCTCGAAGGCGGAGCGCAGCGTGGCCTCGTCCATCCCCTGGCCCGTGTCGCCCACCTCCAGCAGCACGTACTCGCCCGGCACCACGTAGGGGTACTGCTCCCGCAGCTCCGGCTCCAGCTCGGCGTTCTCGGTGCACACCACCAGCACCCCGCCGCCGGGCATGGCGTCGCGGCCGTTGACGGCCAGGTTCATGATCACCTGCTCCACCTGCGCGGGGTCCGCCCGCACCCGGCGAAGGTTGCTGCCCAGCTTCGTCACCAGCTCCACGTCCTCGCCCAGCAGCCGGCGCAGCATGCGCTCCATCTCGCGCACCGACTGGTTCAGGTCCAGCAGCCGCGGCTGCAGCACCTGGCGGCGGCTGAAGGCCAGGAGCTGGCGGGTAAGGGCGGCCGCGCGGTCGCTGGCGCGGCGGATCTCCTCCGCGTCCTCGTACGCCTGCGAGTCCTTCGGCAGGTCCGCAAGCAGCAGCTCGGCGTTGCCGCGGATGGCCGTCAGCAGGTTGTTGAAGTCGTGCGCCACGCCCCCCGCCAGCCGTCCCACGGCCTCCATCTTCTGCACCTGCAGCAGCTGCTGCTCGCTCCGCCGCAGCGCCTCCTCGGCCTCCTGCCGCTCGGTGACGTCTCGGGAGTTGACCACGATGCCGCCCACCGCCGGGTCGTCGATCAGGCTGGTGCCCACCGTCTCCAGCACCCGCCACGAGCCGTCGCGGTGCAGCATCCGCAACTCGGCGCTGCGGGGGCGGCCCGGGGCCTGGATGGCGCGCTCGAACACGTCCAGCATGGCCGGCACGTCGTCCGGGTGCACCAGCTCGCCCAGATAGGTGCCCACCAGGTCGCCGCGGCCGTAGCCCAGCACCCGCTCCACCGCGGGGCTGATGTAGCGCAGGTCGCCATGGGGATCCAGGACGCTGATCACCTCGCGCCCCTGCTCCAGCAGCGAGCGGAACTCGCGCTCGCGCAGCCGCAGCGCCTCTACCGCCTCGCGGCGCTCGGTGACGTTCTCCACCATCTGGATGGCGTAGCGCGGCTGCCCGTCGGGCGAGCGCACCAGCGCCACGGAAAGGCGTCCCCACACGATGCCGCCGTCCTTGCGCAGGAAGCGCTTGACCACCTGGTAGTGGCTCACCTCGCCCGCCACAAGGTCGCCGAACAGCTCCCAATCGGTGGGGATGTCCTCGTCGTGCGTCACCTGGCTGAAGATGATGCCGGCCAGCTCCTGCTCGGTGTAGCGCAGCATGGCCTGCAGCGCGTTGTTGGTGCGCACCAGGTAGCCGTCCATGTTCATCAGCGCCATGCCGATGGGCGCCTCGTCGAACACGGCGCGGAACTGCGCGTCGCCGGTGCGCAGCGCCTGCTCCACCTGCTTGTGGCGGGTGACGTCCAGGAGGCATCCCTCCAGCACCGTGGTCCCGTCGCCGTCGCTGCCTCCCACGGCGCGCCCGTGCTCCGACACCCAGCGGATGTGCCCGTCCGCCCGCACCAGGCGGTACTCCAGCTCGTACGCGCGGCCGTGGCGCACGGCGTCCTGCACCGTGTCCCACAGGCCGGCTCGGTCCTCGGGGTGGATCAGCTCGGCAAAGGCGGGGTGGCGGATGAGCTCCTCCGGCGTGTACCCCGTCAGCTCCAGCGCGCCGGGGCTCACCGACTCCAGCGTCCACAGGGGATCGTTGCGGCAGCGGTACGCCATCCCCGGCAGGGTGGAGTGCAGCGCCTCCAGCGCTCGCCGGGCCTCCGCCGCCTCCGCCGCGCGCCGCGCGCCGTCCACCGCCCAGCGCACGGCGCGGGTGAGCAGGGCGGGGGAGAGCTCCGCCGCCTCCAGCACGTCCGCCGCGCCCATCGCTTCGGCCGCGCGATCCACCGCCTCGTCCCGCGTCTCCACCAGCAGCACCACGGGCCCTGTCCAGCCGCGCCCGCGGGCCCGCTCCAGCGCCGGTAGCGGATCCGGCGCGCGCTCCGCCAGCAGCGCGTCCCACCCGCCGCCCGCCAGCAGCGTCCCCGCCTCCTGCGCATCCGCCGCCATCCGCGCCTGCACGCCGGACGCGGTAAGCAGTCCGCCCGCCTGCATGGCGAGCGGAGAGCGGCCGAGGAGAACGACCCGGAGCGGTTTCTGGGGGTGGGGCCTGGCTGGCGCGGGGTGTGGCACGAAGGGTGAGTTGAATGGTGAACAGGAAGGCCCGTAGGGGGCGCTACGCCCGTAACTTAAGCGTTGCAACAATCACCGCAACGCTGGTGCGGTGGATGACGAGCACGCGGGGACGTTACAATCTGAGAAGTCGGCCGCTCACCTCGATCATCGAGTGGCCAGATGATTCCAAAGATCGCGCATCAGGTGGTGCGCACGACTTGCTCCCGTGCGCTGCCGAAGATCATCTGCCGATCCGCATCCCTCCCTAAAAAAACGCGGATGTGCCCCCTGCCGCGCTTCCATCCCTCTCCCGTTCCCGACACCCCACGCCTGCTCGTGCCTCGTCGACCGCCCGCCATGCCCGTCCGCTCCCCTGATTCAGGCTTCCGACCGGCGAGAGCAGAGGAAACGGCACGAGAAAACTCTGCTAACTCCGCGTGAGGCCCATTCTTTTGGCGATGCAGATCACGGCCAGCCAGCCGCCCGGACACCCTGATGCGCGATCTGCAGATCCGTCGGGCTGCTGCGCGCCTACGCCGCGCGCTCCATCTCCGACGCCACCTCGCCGCCCAGCAGGATGACGAGCGAGGTGACGTACATCCACAGCAGCAGCACGATCACCGTCCCCAGCAGCCCGTAGGTGGCGCTGTACGAGCCGAAGTTGGATATGTACAGCCGGAACGCCACGGACGCGACCACGAACAGCACGGCGGCGACGGCGGATGCGTGCAGCAGCGTCATCCGGCAGTCGCGCTGGTCCTTGTTGGGAAGCACGTAGTAGATCAGCCAGAACGTCGCCGTGATCAGCGCGAAGCCCAGCGGCCACTGCAGCACGCCCCAGACGGTGCGTCCCACCTCCCCCAGCCCCAGCGCGTCGGAGATTCCGCCGCCGGCCAGCAGCACCGCGCTCCCCGCCAGGAACAGCACCGCGCACGCGGCCAGCATCCCCACCGCCACCGCCTTCTTGCGGATGAACGGGCGCTCCGCCGTGATGCCGAACGCCACGTTCAGCGTGTCTTCGAGCGCGGTGAACACGTTGGATCCCGCCCACAGCGCCAGCAGCAGGCCGATGGAAAGGGGCCCAGGCGCCTCGCCGTGCACCACGTCCCGCACGAACCCCGTCACCAGCGCCGACGCTTCGGCCGGGAGCGAGGTGGTGAGCCGCCCCGTGAGCCAGTCCCCCGTCCGCTGCCCGCCGAACAGCCCCGTCATCCCGAACACCGCCATCACCGCCGGCGGCAGGGAGAGAAAGAAGTAGTAGGCCACCTTGGCGGCCTGGTTCGAGATGTCGTCGGCCTTGAACTCGTGCAGGACGCGCTTCCACAGGGGTGCGCCGGCGGGGAGCGGCTGAGTCTGCTTCCGCGCGCGCTCCCGGTCCTCCCGCGGCGTCCCTCGCGCGTCCTCCTCCGCCGTGCCGCTGGACGCCGGCGAGGCGCGTAATCGATCCACCGCCCTCCCGCGCTCCGCGATGATGCGCACCGGCCGCTTCGCCCGTCCCGTGCGGGTGCGGACGTGCGCCACCTCCGCGGCCGCCCACGCCCCCGTCTCGCGCAGCGTGGCGATCGTCGCCTCGGGCACCACCCGCGCGCGCTTCGCCCTGCGGATGCCGATGAACATCAGCGCGCCGCCGGCTCCGAGCATCACCACGCCCACCAGCAGCGCACCCAGCGCGTAGCGGTCGCCCAGCAGGTCCCCCACGCCGATGACCAGCGCCGCCAGCAGCACCAGCGCCCCGGGCGCCGCCAGCACCGCGCCGATCACCACCAGCACCGAGTTGCGGGCCACGGTGCCGATGCTGCGCGTCAGCTCCGCGCGGGCCAGGGCGATCTCCTGGCGCACCAGGAACGCCGCGTCGCGCGAGAGAGAGCGCAGCAGCTCGCCCAGCGGCCTCTCGCGGTCGGACGGCGGCGGGGTCGGGGACTCTGCGCCGGGAACGTTGATGCGGGATCGGGTGTCCATTTCCACGCGGCTCGGGGAGGGATGGAGAAAGCTGCGCGGCGGGCAACGAACGTGCCGGTTGCCTGTTGCCTGTCTCCGTAGCAGATTGCGCCTTCAAAGAGCGTCCACCTCTTACACGCCGGAGGGTTGGATGAGACGGGTTACGCAGACGGCGGCGGGCGTGGTGCTTTTTCGCAACGGCGGAGAAGCGCGGCGCTACCTGCTGATGCGCTCGGCGTTGACGCGGCGTCCCATCTGGGAGTTTCCCAAGGGCGGGGTAGAGCCCGGAGAGACGGAGTCGCAGGCGGCCGTGCGCGAGCTATGGGAAGAGGCGGGGATCGGCGAAAGCCAGATCTCGCTGTTCAACGGGTACCGCGAGGAGGAGCGCTACGTCTTTACCCAGGGCAAGGGTGAGGAGCGCACGCTCATCGTCAAGAAGGTGGTGTACTTTCTCGCCGAGACCGACGAGGAGCGCGTCGTCATCTCGCGCGAGGCCGAGGAGTACCGCTGGGCCACCTACGAAGAGGCCATGCGGCTGATCCGCTTTCCCGGCAAGCGCTACGTGCTTGAGGTGGCCGAGGCCCTGCTGGCGCGCGGCCGTTTGGTAAACGGGTAAATGGTGAACGGGTGAGGCAGGCTCCCCCCGGCTACGCCGGGGAGGCCCTCTCCCCCGCCGTCTTCGCCGCTCGTTCCTCGCGGCTCGCGGCGACCCCTCCCCCAAACTGCGGGGGAGGGGTTGTTTGCATGCAGGGTGGTCGAGGAAACGATCAACCCCTCCCCCGGGGTTGGACGGGGTTGGGGGAGGGGTCGACCGCCGTTGCGAGGAACGAGCAAAAGGCCGGTCGGGGGAGAGGGCCCCGCGGAAACGCGCCCTGCCTCGTGAGGCAGCCTCCACGGCTACGCCGGGGAGGCCCTCTCCCCCGCCGTCTTCGCCGCTGGTTCCTCGCGGCTCGCGGCGACCCCTCCCCCAAACTGCGGGGGAGGGGTTGTTTGCATGCAGGGTAGAT
>DASQBH010000528.1:0-5994 GCA_035635315.1 Longimicrobium sp. | reverse complement strand
ATGTCGGCGCGTGCTTCAACCTCAACCCGTTCCTCGAGCGCGACGGCTACCACATGCTGTCGGACCTGCTGCGCGAGCCGAGCCTGACGGCCATCCGCACCGCCACGCCGTTGGTCACCTGTTCCAGGATCACGGACTGGGGCCCGTCGGCCACGTTGCTGTCGATCTCCACGCCGCGGTTCATGGGGCCGGGATGCAGGATGAGCAGGTCGCGCGGCGCCGCCTCCACCCGCTTGCGCGTGACGCCGAAGACGCGGTTGTACTCGCGCAGGCTGGGGATGAAGCCGCCCTTCATCCGCTCCAGCTGCAAGCGGAGGACGTTCAGCACGTCCGCCCAGGCGATGGCGTCCTCGATGCGGGTAAAGACGGTGACGCCCAGCTCCTCCACGCACGGCGGCAGCAGCGTGCGCGGCCCGCAGACGCCGACTTCCGCGCCCAGCGTCTTGAGGCCGTGGATGTTGGACCGCGCCACCCGCGAGTGCAGCACGTCGCCGCAGATGCACACCTTGAGGCCCTGCAGGTCGCCGCGGTGCTGGCGGATGGTCATCAGGTCCAGCAGCCCCTGCGTGGGGTGCTCGTGCTTGCCGTCGCCCGCGTTGATCACACCGCTGGCAATGCGCTCGGCCAGGAACTGCGCGCTTCCCGACGCGTGGTGGCGAATCACCACCATGTCGATGCGCATGGCTTCCAGGTTGCGCGCCGTGTCCACCAGCGTCTCGCCCTTGGCCACGGACGATCCGGCGGTGGAGATGTTCACCGTGTCGGCGCTCAGCCGCTTTTCGGCGAACTCGAAGCTCACGCGGGTGCGGGTGCTGTTCTCGAAGAAGGCGTTGACGATGGTCTTGGTGCGCAGCACCGGCACCTTCTTTACCGGGCGCTCCGAGATCTCCTTGAACGTCTCGGCCGTGTCCAGGATCTGCGTGATCTGCTCGCGCGTCATCCCTTCCAGCGCCAGCAGGTCCTTGCCGAACGAGGGAACCGTCGCCGCCATCAGCCGTCTGCCTCCGCCGGCCACTGCAGGTCCACGCCCCAGTCTCCGCCGTCGATCTCCGGCACCTTCACCTCCACGATGGCGCCGTGTGGCACCTCTACCCTGGCGCCGACGACGTCCGCCTGGATCGGCAGCTCGCGCCCGCCGCGGTCCACCAGCACCGCCAGGAGGATGCGCGCCGGCCGCCCGAAGTCCGCCAGCTCGTCCAGCGCCGCGCGCACCGTGCGCCCCGTGTACAGCACGTCGTCCACGATCACCAGGTGCCGGCCGTCCACGCCGCCGGTGGGCAGGCGCGTCTGCCCGACGACGGGACGCGGGCCCACCGTCATCAGGTCGTCGCGGTACAGGGTGATGTCCAGCGAGCCGGTGAGGGGCTCCTCGCCGCCGCCGGCGGCCACCATCTGGGCGATGCGCCGGGCCAGCTGCACGCCGCGCCGCTCGATCCCCACCAGCACCACGCCGGCCGAGCCGCCCGTGTGCGTTACGATCTCCTCCGCCATGCGCGAGAGCACCCGCTCCACCTCGGGCGGGTCCATGAGGGAGCGTCGCTGGGGTTCGGCCATGCAGGTCGCCGGTCAGGTTTTGTGGGGAGTGGTCGGTAGACTGCGCAAACTTACCCGGTCCGGCGGGGAGGTGTCAACGAATCAGACCCGGCGGATGCGGATTGGTGCACGCGCGGTGGCGGATGGGTGGCGCACCCTGGATTTCTGGGGCGTAACGAAGAAATAATGACCTGCCGCGGGCGATGGATGATACCATGGCTGCGCCGCCTGCCATCGTTCTTCCCCGCGCCACACATCCGCATGTCCTTCACCTCCCGGCTCCGCGCCACCTCCCGCACGACCGCCGCCCTGATCGCACTGGCGTGCCTCTCCGCGTGCGGCGGCGGCGGGGCCGCGGACAACGAGGGCGGCGCGTGGCAGCCGGGCCAGGCGTGGCGGCTGGTCCCGCAAACCACCATCGGCGCGGTGGATGGAGAGGGGCCGGAGGTGTTCGCGCAGGTCGTGGACGTGGAGCTGGATCCCCTGGGCCGCGTGTGGATCGCGGACGGACAGCAGCACCAGATCCGCGTGTTCGACTCCGCCGGCACACACGTCCGGTCCATCGGGCGCAGGGGCGGCGGGCCGGAGGAGTTCAACGGGATCGCGGGGATGAGCTGGGCGGCGGACGGCACGCTGTGGGTGCTGGACGGCGGCAACATGCGCTTCGCCGTCTACGACACCGCCGGCCGCTTCATCACCACCCACCGGCGCGACGTGAACGTCACCGTGACGCCGTGGCCGCTGGGCTTCGATTCCCGCGGCAACCTGTACGACCGCGCCTCCGTCGCCAGCCACGACGATCCGGCAGAGCGGATCGTGCGGTTTGCGCCCGTGCTGCAGCCGCGGGACACCTTCCGCGTTCCGCCGTTCGAGGCACAGGTGTTCGAGCTGGTGAGGGAGCAGGGCGGCAACCGCAGCATCAGCCGGGTGAACGTGCCGTTCTCTCCCGACCAGCAGTGGCGGCTCGATCCGGAGGGCTTCGTGTGGGTCGCGGTTACCGACCGGTACCGGCTCACGCGCTTCCGGTTCGATGGCACGATCGACCGCATCGTGGAGCGCCCGGTGAGGCCCCGGCCCGTGACCGCCGAGCAGCGGCAGAAGATGCTCGAGAGCTACCGCGGGTTTCAGCAGAGCGGCGGACGGATCGACGAGTCGCGCATTCCCAGGACGCAGCCCGTCATCATCCACTTTTTCGTCGCCGACGACGGGTACCTGTGGGTCAAGCCCGATCGCGGGACACACCGCGTGATGGACGTTTTCGGTCCGGACAGCCGCTACCTGGGCGAGGTCTCGCTCCCTCGCACGCTGCAGCCCCTCCCCCTGCCCGCCGTGCGGGGAGACCGCATGGCGAGCGTGATCGTGGACGAAGACGGTGTGCAGTCCGTGATGCTGATGCGGATCGAAAAACCCGCCGGCTGATCGATTCTGTTGCCTCCGCTCCGCCGCGTGCGCATCATCTTTCTCGCACGGGAGATGTGGACGATTCGCATCAGCCGGAGGGGGATGATGACTCGCACGATGACCCGCTTTCGCCGCGCGCTCCTGGCCTCGGGATGTGGGGCGATCTCGATCGCGCTCCTTGCCTCGTGCGGCGGCGGGCACGTGCCGCTTCCGAACCTGGCGTCGGCCATTGTCGGCGACACCACGGGGCTGGTGGCGCGCGGCGAGTACATCGTGCGCAACGTGGCGGTGTGCGGCCACTGCCACGCGGCGGACCCGCGCAACTCCGACGGCCCGCTCAGCGGCGGATACGCCTTTCGCAACTGGCGGCTGGGCACCATCCGCGCGGCCAACCTCACCCCGGACCCGGAGACGGGGCTGGGCGCGTGGAGCGAGGCGGAGATCGTACGCGCCATCCGCTCCGGCGAGGACCGCGAGGGGCACACGCTGGCGCCGGTGATGCCGTACGCCTGGTTCCGGGGGATGTCGGAGCGCGACGCGCTGGCCATCGCCCGCTACCTCAAGAGCCTGCCGCCCGTCCGCAACCCGGTGCGCAACCAGCCGAGCCTGGTGTACCGCGCCGCCCGCGTCTTTACCCTGGGCCCGGCGCGCCCGACGGCGGCCGTTGCCCCGCGCGCCGCGGCAGACGCGGAGTACGGCCGCTACCTGGCCAACCACGTCTCGCTGTGCGGCGACTGCCACACGCCCCGCGGCGGCCTGCAGCAGAAGGCGGATCTCGACCGCCTCTTTGCCGGCGACGCGTCGTCGGCATTCCCCGCGAACCCCGCCAACCTCACGCCCGACGAGGAGACGGGGATCGGCCGGTGGACGGAGGAGGACTTTCTGCGCGCGCTGCGGACGGGCGTGAACCCGCGGGGCGACAGCATCCACCCGTTCATGCCCTGGCGCGAGCTGCGCCGCATGCGCGACGACGACCTGCGCGCCATCTACCGCTACCTGCGCACCCTCCCCGCCATCCGCAACCCGGTCCCGGAGAAGCAGACGCCACCGCCGGCATCGTGAGGGAGGGAGGTTGAGGCGACGGCGGGGCCGGTGCTTCCGTATCACGCGACGCCGGCACTATTCTGTTTCCGCCAACAGCCGTATCAACCTCGGGATCTTTAGCGCGCCTGTGGCGCATCCGTTGCGGTCAAACGCAAGCCAATTGCGCATTTGCGAGAAACAACCTTACACTCGGACCAACCCGTCCGAGAGGAGAGCATGGCCACGGCTGCCCTGACCTACTACACCCCGGAAGAATACCTCGCGCTCGAGCGCCACGCCGAGTTCAAGAGCGAGTACATCGACGGCCGCATCGTCGCGATGACCGGCGCTCCCGACCCTCATGTCACAATCAGTCTCAACATTCACGCGGAACTCCGGGCGCGCTTTCGCGGCAGGGCATGCCGCGCATGGGCGAACGAGATGCGGGTGCAGGTCGGAGGCGGGCGCATGTATACGTATCCGGACGTTGTTGCGATGTGCGGCGAGAAGCGGTTCATCGATGGCGTCATGGATACGCTGACGAACCCTGCGCTCATTGTCGAGGTGCTTTCTCCCACCACCGAGGCGTACGATCGCGGCGAGAAGTTCCTGCACTACCGGACGATCGAGACGCTGCAGGAGTACGTGCTCGTGGCGCAGAACCAGCCGCTCGTCGAGCGCTACGTTCGCAACGGGCAGTTCTGGACGTTGTCGACGATCAGTGGACTGGATGCCTCCGTTGAGCTGACGTCCGTGGGCTGTACCATTCCGCTGCGGGAGATCTACGAGAAGGTCAAGTTCCCCGCCCCGGCTGCGGCGCCGGAGCCCGCGGCGGACGCACAGTCATCGTGACAGGCAAAACAGGCGAGGATCAGCCACGATCCTCGCCTGTCGTATCGTTGGGCCGCGGGCGTGATGGCTACAGTGCCGGCGCGGGGGCAGCGGGCGCGGGGGCAGGCCGCAGGAGCGCGCGTCCCACCTCCGCGAGTGCCACGTAGACGTAGCCGATCACGATTCCGAACAGGGCGAACCCTCCCAGCGAGTCGCTGCTGCCGGCAAGCGCGCGGTCCACCAGCAGAAAGAGCGTGACGCAGACGATCAGCACGCCGGTGTAGACCAGCGGCGCCACCAGGATGCCGATGCGCACACGCTCGTCCGGAACGCGGCGCATCCACAGCAGAAATCCGGTGGCGAACAGCAGGTACGGAACGCCGCCGACCACCAGCGACCAGAACAGAAAGAACCACACCGCCCCCAGCACACCCTTCGGCTGCAGCAGCGCCAGCGGCGACGCGAGCGCGGGCACCAGCAGCGGAAGAAGCAGCGCCCAGCGGTAATAGCCCTTGATCGACATGACCAACCTCCCGCGGAGGGTTATTGAACGCGTTCAACTACATGGATCATGATAGTCGTTGCGCTGCCCGCGCGAAAGGGTTTTGTCAGGCCAGGTAGAGTGTCCGACCGGGCGCGAGACGGACGTTCTTCACCGGCCGGATGCGCGGCAACCCCGGGAGAGGTGGGGGCATCCAAATGCGCGAACCGGGAACCTTCCTCTGGACGATGACCATCATGCGAGCCGCATCCGCCCTCTGCCTGCTTCTTCTCTCCGGCTGCACGGCCGGGATGCAGCGGACCCACGATTCCATCATCCGCCCGCGGCCCAAGGTCCTGTACATCAACGGCACCTTCGAGCCGGTGGCGTTCGTGCTGGACGGCAAGGTGGCGATGGGCTCCAAGAGCCGCGAGGCGTGCCAGACCAACGATCCCATGCCCACCGGTCACTTCGAGGAGCCGGCCGGGCAGATCCTGAACGTCCGTCCGCTGCGCGTGGCACCCATGCCCAACGCCTGCCCGGTGACGGTGCCGCTGACCAGCAAGACCGTGATCACCAGCGCCCCGCTGCCGGCCAGGACGGTGCCCGTGCCCACGCCCACGGAGCCGCAGCCGTAGCGCCGGACGGTCGGCGGATCCTGAATCCGTAGATACGTGATACCGCCTCTCAGAATCTCGTGTGCATTCCGAAGCTGACTTCCTGAG
>DASQBH010000527.1:0-2703 GCA_035635315.1 Longimicrobium sp. | reverse complement strand
CGCTGTGGACGCGCGGCTTCGACACGCGCGAAAGCTGGCGGGGCTTCAGCCGCGGCTGGCGGCGCACGCGGGCGGACGGCGCGGCCGAGGGCGCCGTGCGGCTGCCGGCGGCGTTCGAGCCGCTGCGCATCGTCGGCGGCGTGGTCTACGGCGTGGCGGAGGACGAGATGCACGTGCAGCGGGTGGAAGCCTACCGCGTGGAGGGCGGACGATGAGACGCCACGCGCCGCGCATCCTCACCGCCCTGCTCGTGGGCGTCCTGCTGCTGAGCGGATGGAAGACGGCGCGGGCGGCCGCCACCTGGGCCCGCGCGCCGCGGGCGGGGGAGCGGACGGGCCTCGCCACCCCGCGCAACGCACCCGTGCGCGCGCCCCCCGGCTCCGCCCTGGCGCAGGTCGCACGGGCGGAGCGGGCGATCGTCTTCATCTACCTGCCGGACTGCCAGGTCTGCCACGCGAACATGGCCAACTGGACCGACCTCGTGGCCGAGCTGCGGGGCACGGGGACGGAGCTCTACGCCGTGGCGCCGGCGCAAACGCCGTCGGCGAACGCCTACTTCGGCGGGCTGCGGCGCCACGTCCGCGTGATCACGGCCACGCCCGCGGAGGTGCACGCCGCGTTCGGCGGGGGGAGCACGCCCGCCACGCTGCTGGTGCGGGACGGATCGATCCGCGGCGAGATCGTGGGATCCACGACGCCGGCCGCGCTGCGCCAGGTGCGCGCCTTCGCCCTAGACGGCACCCTCTGAAACCCAGAGCCACACTTCGACAGACACACAGCGAACCGCGATCCCCGGCCGGGGAGCAGCCACCTTTCACTTGCGAGGACCTGTATGACGAACGTCAACCAGCGGTCACGTCAATTGAAGATCGCGCTCGCCACCCTGATCGCGGCGGCCGCGCTGCTCGCCTCGCCCCACGTCGCACAGCGGGTATACGCGCAGGATTCCATGCCCAGCTGCAGCGCCAACTGCGCCCGGGGATCGTGCAGCGGCACGGGGACGTGCACCTGCACCTGCAGCTACTGGACGGGCCTTCCCCTGTGCAGCTGCTACCAGAAGACGCAGACCTGACCTGAAAGACGTCTTTCAACCGAAGCTCGTCCGCCCTCGCTCCCCGGCCGGGGCGCGCGGACCCGCTATCCACCGGAAGGACGGAACCGGCTCCATCCCTCGACCCCGCTCTATGAGAATGCACGTTCACCGATCCGCGCTGCTCCTGGTCCTCGCCCTTGCCGCCTGTGGCCGCGGCGAGGGCACGGACGCGGTCCGCGTGGATACGCTCGACGGCGGCACGGTCGCCGTCCACAACCCGGAGCGGGGTGCGTGGACGGAGCAGACCGCCTGGCGCGCGTCCGAAGAGCTGCGCCTGGGCCGCGCCGAAGGCGAGGGGGCCGACGTGTTTGCCATGCCCGTGGCGCTGGAGGCGGATGCGCACGGGCGGATGTACGTGCTGGACGCGCAGGCGGGCCAGCTGCGCGTGTTCGACGCGGGCGGCGGGCACGTGCGCTCGCTCGGGGGCCAGGGCGCCGGGCCGGGCGAGCTGCGGCAGCCGCTGGGGATGGCGATGGCGCCGGACGGCGCGCTGTGGATCGTCGATCCCGGCAACGGGCGGTTCACCGTGTTCGACACCTCCGGCGCCCTGCGGACGACGGTGCGGCGCGCCAGCGGGCTGGCCATGGTGCCCTGGCCCGGCCGCTTCGACCGGCAGGGGCGGCTGTGGGACGTGTCGATGGGCGCCGGCGGCGTGTCGGGCCCACCCGCGCTGCTGCGGGTGGACCCCGCCTCCGGCGGCGTGCAGCGGGTGGACCTTCCCGCCTACACTCCCGCCTCGTTCGACGCGTCCAACGGACCGGTGAGCGTTTCCGCGCCCGTCCCCTATGCCCCCGACCTGGTGTGGACGCTGGACGCGGACGGGCGGGTGTGGTCCGGCGTCTCCGACCGCTACCGGCTGCGCCTGCACGAGCCCGCGGGCGACACGCTGCGGGTGGTGGAGCGCGCGGCGGCGCCGGTGGAGGTCACGCCGGCGGAGCGCGACTCCGTGCCGGCGCAGCTCAAGTGGTTCACCGACCAGGGCGGGCGCATCGACCTGTCGCGCGTGCCCAGGCACAAGCCGGCGTTCGTCTCCATCCGCACCGACGACCAGGGGTGGCTGTGGGTGCGCCCCTCGCTCCCGGCGTCGCAGCGGAACGCCGCCTTCGACGTCTTCGATCCCCAGGGCCGCTACCAGGGCCGCCTCGCGCTCCCGGTCCCCCACGAGGATCGCATGCCGCTGGTGATCCGCGGCGACCGCATCTACGCCGTCGTCCTGAACGACGCCGGCGTGCCGCAGGTGGTGCGCTTCCGCATCCACGGCCGCTCCCCCGGCGGCACCCGCGTGGCCAACCGCCGCTGAGAGGATCGCCTCACAACCTGGTGAGGATGTATTGGGACGGGGGCTTGGTTTCGCTCGGGAGTGTGTTACGTTCCATCGAGTACTTCGAGCGCTATGGTTCGTGCCGGCAGGGTACCTTCGCGGGACGCGGAAGATGAAAAACGAATTTACGGCCATCATCGAGCGTGACGGGGAGTGGTTCATCTCCTACTGCCCCGAAATTCCGGGGGCGAACGGCCAGGGCAGATCGAGAGAAGAGTGCGTCCTGAGCCTTCGCCAGGCGATCGAGCTGATCCTGGAAGACCGCCGGGATGATGCCCTTCGCGGCGTC
>DASQBH010000526.1:0-2625 GCA_035635315.1 Longimicrobium sp. | reverse complement strand
AGCCCCCGCACCGCGCCGGCGACCCACATCCGCTTGAGGTATCCCACGCCCGGCGCCATCCGCTTTACCGCCCCGCAGGCAACCGGCTCGCCGTCCACGCTGGCCATCAGAAAAGCGCCCAGCGGCGGCCGCATCTCGTCGTCGTCGATCGGCAGGGTTCCGCCGGGATCGAAGCCGTTCTCGAAGCGCGCGGCCAGCTCGGCAAAGTACTGGGC
Source organism: Longimicrobium sp. (assembly GCA_035635315.1). Classification (GTDB taxonomy): domain Bacteria; phylum Gemmatimonadota; class Gemmatimonadetes; order Longimicrobiales; family Longimicrobiaceae; genus Longimicrobium. The sequence goes on along the minus strand of DASQBH010000526.1, from coordinate 2,410 downwards.
CATGCACCAGCGGGCCTCGCGGCTGGCGGGATCCACCCGCTCGATGCGCGCCCCGGCTGCCTGCAGCAGCCGCTGCACCTCCGCCATCGAGGCGACCAGGCGCTCGCGCTGGGCCTCCGCCAGCGGCGCCAGGATGGCTTCCGCCGCCTGGTCGGAGCGGCGGTCCATCTCCGCCACCTCGGTGAGCCCGGCGGGGGTAAGGTCGGCGCGGCGGACGCGCTCGTCGTCCGGGCCGGAGCGCAGGGTGACCAGCCCCGCGGACGCCAGCGACTGCACCAGGCGGCTCAGGTACCCGGAATCCAGCCCCAGCCGCGCGCGCAGGTCGCGCAGGTCGGCCCCCGCGGCGCCGATCTCCCACAGCACCCGCGACTCGCCCAGCGGCCGGTCGCGGCCCAGGAAGTGGTCGTCCAGCGCGCCCGCCCGCTGCGTGACCAGCCGATTGAAGCGCCGCACCTGCTCGACGTGTTCTGGAATCATAGTCTGACTTTAGTCAGACAATCTCTCTCACGTCAAGATTCTTCGTGAGGCAGGCCCTGAAAAGAATGGCCTCACGCAGAGTTAGCAGAGTTTTCTCGTGCCACTCGCCAGGGTCGAGGAGTCGGCGGAGGGAACGGGACGATGGTTCCGCCTGCACGGAGCAACTCTGCTGACTCTGCTGACTCTGCGTGAGACAAAGCAGTTCAGCCGTCGCGGCGATCCTTCTTCGCTTTCGACTCCGCGCGCGAAAGCGTCTGCTGGATCCTGAACTGCACCATGCGGGTGATCAGGTCGAAGGGGATCGGCTTGTTCAGCGGGAACTTGGCGGTGCCCTTTCCGCTGCCGTAGATCGACATCTCCTCGGCAAAGTCCGCGTTGCCGACGGGCGCGGGATACACGCTGACGTGCTTTTTGAAGCCCGCGAAGTAGATCAGGTACGTGCCCGCCAGGTTGAACGTGGGGATGCCGTAGCTGATCGCTTCTTCCGCGTCCGGCGCGGCGGCGCGGATGGTCGCCCGGACCTGCCGCAGCACTTCCTGCACGTCGTCCGGAAACGCGGCGATGTACTCGTCGATCGTAGCGGGGGCGGATTGGGCCATGGCCATCTTCATCTCCTTCAGGCAACACGCGTCACGTTGCTGCGGCGATAATCGTTTAACGGAAACATAGCAGCGATCACGGCGGCGCGGGGGTGACGCGGCAGAAGCAGCGGCCGGCGCGGTCCCGCGCATCCAGGTTCGCCGTGACACAGCCCCCGCGGGTGAAACCCGCCGTCGCCATGGAACCGTAGAGAACCCTGCCGGATAGAAAACGCCTGTGTCCCCGCGAAACGAAGGTTCCCGGACGGGAGGGCAACGCATCGGCCGGGGATGCATCAGAACGATTGACATCATGCCGATTCCCCCGCACTCAAACCGCCACAACGCGGAGGTAAACATGTAATTCTTGACCCCATCCAACCTCAGCTGCATCTTCGAAGGTACTCACCCATTGCCAGGTTCCTTCCCCCACACCCTGGTTCCACCATGCCCCAGACCCATCCTCAGCTCGCGTCCACCTGCCGTGGACGCGCCCGGAACGGCCGGCTCTCCGCCCCCGTCCTGGCACTCCTCGCCCTGGCCGCCTGCGCGGACGAACCCACGTCCCCGGACCTGGCCGCGGCGCCGCAGGCCTCCAGCACCGTTGCCGCCGGCTCCGACGCCGACAGCATCATCATCGAGCCGGAGGCGTTCACCCGGTTCTCCGTGCAGGTGTCCACGGCGGGCTCGTACCGGCCGGGCGTGCCGGTGCAGATCCACGTAAAGACCACGGCGCACATGAGCTCGCCCAGCACCAGCCTGCGCGTGGTGGTGCCGGAGCTGGACGGCCACGCCGCCGAGGCCGCCCCGGACGGCAAGGCGCGCCGGCCGGACCGCAAGCCGTCGCGCGACCAGTGGACGGCCAGCCTGGCGGCCGGGGCCACCAACCAGCACGTGACGTCCGTCGTCTTTCCCAAGCCCGGCATCTACCACGTCGCCGTCGAGGCGGTGCACCCGGCGGAGGCCGGCGCCCTGATGGTGGGCAATCGCCCCGTGCAGCACGCCGTGGGCGAGGTGGTGCGGCTGGAGGTGTCGGAGCGCGGCGTCCGGGCCAGCGCCGCGCGCGGGCCGGTGGCCATGGGCTCGTCCATCCAGTACATAGAACCCTGCCCCGTCCAGCCGTACTCCTCGCCGGGCGCCCAGACGGACATCGACATGGCCTGCCCCATCGAGCCGCCGTACGAGCCGCCGCCGCCGCCGCCCAGCAACGTGGTGTGGGTGTACACGGCCGTGTGGTACACCGGCCCGGGCATGACCACGTACGATCCCGTGCGCCGCGCGCGCGTAAACTACAGCGGCTACGGCCTTCCCACCGGCCAGGCCACCACGGACGAGGGCGGGTACGTGCTGCTGCC
>DASQBH010000525.1:0-2001 GCA_035635315.1 Longimicrobium sp. | reverse complement strand
CCGAAGCAGGCGATGGGGCGCCGGCCGATGGACCGGTTGATGGCCACGGGCTTACCCGCCCTGTCGTCCACGAAGTCCACGGCGGGGTCGCGCACCAGCGCGGGCGCCCCCGCGCGCATCTCGAAGTGCGTGCGGATGGTGGAGCCGATCACCTGGTGGGGCGGAACGCCGTAGACGGCCTGGGCAAAGACGCGAATGAACTCCACCCCGCCTCCCGAGACGATGAAGGTGGCGAAGCCGTGCGCGCGCAGCAGCCTGAGCACCTCGAGCATCGGCTGGTAGACGGCGCGCGTGTACGGCACGCCCAGCTCCGGGTGCCGGGCGGCGGCCAGCCAGTGGCGCACGATGCCGTCGAACTCGTCGGTGGTCATTCCCGCGTGCGTGGCCATGACCAGCTCCGCGACCGCCCTGGGGCCCTGTGCCCCGAGCGCCTTCTCGTCGCCGGCGAGCTTCGATCTGAAGGGCTCGGTCTCGCGCCACTCGGGGTGCTCCGGGGCCAGCTCGGCGAGCCGCGCGTCCACGAAGTATCCCTGCACCGGGAGCGGCATCTCGCACCAGAGGGTGCCGTCGTTGTCGAACACGGCCACGCGCTCCTCGACCGGCACGAAGTCGCGCCCTCCCTCTCTCGTCACCCGGGCGACGAAGTCGAGGATCGTGTCGCGCGCGGGACCGGGGTTCCAGGAGGGGAGCGCGCCGTCGAGCTCCGTCGAGAGGCCCGTCATCGATCGCTTGCCTTCTCCGGGGTTGATGGATGAGGGATCGCCGGCGGCGGCCCTCCACCGCCCGTTTCCCGCATCCCGTCCGCTCAGCTGACCCCGGCGGGGGGCTCGCTCATCTTCGCCATCGCGTCGTCCAGGTTGAAGCTCCCCGGCTTCTGCACGCGCGGGAACTCCTTGAACGTCTCGATGAACTTCGCCGCCGCGGCCTGGGCGCCGAAGAGGAAGTACCCGTTGTGAAGCACCCAGTCCCAGTAGCTGTTGGAGGTGATGTCCGCGCGCTCGAACGGGTCCATGCGCAGGTTGAAGACCTTCGAGAACCGCAGTGGGGTGAACGGCTCTGCCCACACCATCAGCGTTCCGGGGCAGCGCTGCTCCATGAAGACGAGCTTCCAGTTGTCGTAGCGGATGCCGAGCACGTCGCCGTCGTCGCTGAAGTAGAAGAAGAAGCTGCGCGGGCTCTCCTTCTCCTTCGCCGTGAGGTAGGGCAGCAGGTTGTAGCCGTCGATGTGGTTCCTGAACTTCTTCCCGTTGACGGTCGTCCCCTGCTTCAGCCGGTCCACCGCCCCGTCGTCGCCGGCCAGCGAGAGGAAGGTGGGCAGCCAGTCGTGGTGCTGCACGATCCCGTTCGCCACGCTCCCCGCCTCGATCCTGCCCGGCCAGCGGACGACCAGGGGGATGCGGAAGGCCCCCTCCCAGTTGGTGTTCTTCTCGCTGCGGAAGGGCGTCATTCCGGCGTCGGGCCAGCTGTTCATGTGCGGGCCGTTGTCCGTGGAGTACATCACGAAGGTGTTCTCCGTGATGCCCAGCTCGTCCAGCAGGTCCAGCATCTGCCCCACGTTGCGGTCGTGGTCGATCATGGTGTCGTGGTAGGGCGACTGCCAGCGCCCGGCCTGCCCCCGGCTCTCTTCCTTCGTGTGGGTGATGAAGTGCATGTGCGTGGTGTTCAGCCACACGAAGAATGGCGTGCCGGCCTTGTGGCAGCGCTTGATGAAGTCCCGGGCGGCATCCACGAACTCGTCGTCGCAGGTTTCCATCCGCTTCTTCGTCAGCGGCCCCGTGTCCTTGATCTTCTGCTTCCCCACCCGGCCCCAGCGGGGCTCCTCGGTATCGTCGTCCTCATCCGCCGCCCAGCTGTGGATCACCCCGCGGGGCCCGAACTGCTCGTGGAACTTCGGGTCCCTGGGGTAGTTGTCCATCTCCGGCTCTTCCTCGGCGTTCAGGTGGTACAGGTTTCCGAAGAACTCGTCGAAGCCGTGTACCGTGGGGAGGAACTCGTTGCGGT
>DASQBH010000524.1:0-2358 GCA_035635315.1 Longimicrobium sp. | reverse complement strand
GCCAGGTTCTCGGCCGTCGCCCCGCCGCGGGGCGCCTCGACCGACTCCGACGCGAGCGCGTCGGCGGCCTGGTCGAGGTAGACGACGTCCAGGCCGGACTCGGGGACGAGCGACGCCAGCTCGCCGCGGCTGAGCAGCACGCGAACGCTGCTGTCATCCATCATCAGGCGCAGGCGCTCGGGCGGGTAGCCCGGGTCCAGCGGCACGTAGCAGCCGCCCGCCTTCAGCACCGCGAGGATCGAGACGATCAGCTCCGCGCTCCGCTCCAGCAGCACGCCCACGCGATCGTCAGGTCCGACGCCCAGACGGACCAGGTGGTTCGCCAGCCGGTTGGCCCGCGCGTCCAGCTCCCGGTACGTCAGCGACTCATCGCCCCAGGCCAGCGCCACCGCGTCGGGACGCTCCCGCACCTGCGCCTCGAAGAGCTCGTGGACGCACACGCCCCGCGGGTACGGGCGCTCCGTCCGATTCCACTCCTCGACGACCCGGGCGCGCTCTTCCGGCCCCGTGAGCGCCAGGCGCGAGAGGCGCACGTCCGCATCGGCGGCGACCTGCTCCAGCACCCGCGCCAGGTGGCCGAGCATCCGCTCGATGGTGCCGCGGTCGAAGAGGTCGGTGCTGTAGTTCAGTCCGCCGCGCAGGCCCTGGGGGGTCGCCGTGAGCGTCAGGGAGAGATCGAACTTGGCGATCTCCATGGCCGCTCCGGCGCCGCTGACCTCCAGCCCCGGCAGAGCGCCTCCCCGGCCCTCGGCGTTCTGCACCGTGAACGACACCTGGAAGAGCGGCGAGTGGCTGAGCGAGCGCTCCGGCTGCAGCTCGGCCACCAGCTTCTCGAACGGCACCTCCTGGTGCTCGTACGCGCCCAGCGTCGCCTCCCGCACCCGCCGCAGGGTCTCGCGGAAGGACGGGTCTCCCGAGAGGTCGGCGCGCAGCACCAGCGTGTTGACGAAGAAGCCGATCAGCCCCTCCACCTCTCCGCGCGTGCGTCCGGCGATCGGGCTCCCCACCACCACGTCCTCGCTGCCGCTGTACCTGGACAGCAGCACCTGGAACGTGGAGAGCAGCGTCATGTACAGCGTCGCCCCCTCGCTGCGTCCCAGCGCCTGCAGCCGCTCCAGCAGCTCAACGGAGAACTCCACCGGGACCGTGGCACCCCGGTACGTCTGCACCGCCGGGCGGGGACGGTCGGTGGGCAGCTCCAGCAGCTCCGGTGCGCCCGCCAGGCGCTCCTTCCAGTACGCCAGCTGCCGGTCCAGCACCTCGCCCGCCAGCTGCTCGCGCTGCCACACCGCGTAGTCCGCGTACTGCACCGGCAGCTCGGGGAGCGGCGACTCACGCCCCTCGCGGTACGCTTCGTACAGCGCCGACAGCTCGCGCAAGAGCACCCCCATGCTCCACGCGTCGCTGACGATGTGGTGCATCGACAGCAGCAGCACGTGATCCTCGGCGCCCAGCCGCAGCAGCGCCGCGCGGAAGAGCGGACCCGCGGCGAGGTCGAACAGCCGCCGCGCCTCCTCGACGGCCCGGCTCTTCACCGCCGCTTCTCGATCCGCCTCGGCCAGAGGAGAGAGATCCTCCACCGGCAGGGCGAACCCGCCGAAGGGCGAGATCACCTGCACCGGCGAGCCGTCCACCTCGGCGAAGACCGTCCGCAGCGCCTCGTGCCTGCGGACGATCTCGCCCAGGCTCCGCTCCAGCGCCGCCTCGTCCAGCGCGCCTGTCAGACGCAGCGCGGCGGGGATGTTGTAGGTGGTGCTCCCCGGCTCCAGGCGGTCCAGGAACCAGAGCCGCTCCTGCGCGAAGGACAGCGGCACGGCGTCCGTGCACTCGGTCGGCACCACCGGCGGCAGCACCGGCAGATCCGCGCGGCGAATCTCCTCCACTCGCCCGGCCAGCTCCGCCACCGTGGGCCCCTCGAAGAGCGCCCGCAGCGGCAGCTCGATGGCGAACAGCTCCCGGACGCGCGAGACCACGCGAGTGGCGAGCAGCGAATGCCCGCCCATCTCGAAAAAGCTCTCCGTCACCCCCACCCGTTCCAGCCGCAGCACCTCCGCCCAGATCCCCGCCAGCACCTCCTCCACCGGCGTCCGCGGCGCCACATACTTCTCCTCCGCCGACGCGAGCTCCGGCGCCGGCAGCGCCTTGCGGTCCAGCTTCCCGTTCGGAGTCAGCGGCAGCGCCTCCAGCACCACGAACGCCGCCGGCACCATGTACTCCGGCAGGCTCCGCCGCAGGTGCTCCCGCAGCTCGTCCGCCTCCACGCCACCCACCACGTACGCCACCAGCCGCGTCTCGCCCGGCGCGTCCTCGCGGGCCACGACCACGCAGTCGGCGACGCCCTCGCTCCGCCGCAGCGCA
>DASQBH010000523.1:0-2133 GCA_035635315.1 Longimicrobium sp. | reverse complement strand
CGTGATCGAGGGCAACACCATTCCGGCGCGCAATTCCAGCGCGACGTGGCGCGCCGCGGTTACGGGAGGTACCCCGCCGTACAGCCACTACTGGTACCGGAACGGGGCGCTGGTGGGAACGTCGGAGTACTATACCGGCAGTACCGGAACGGAGAATTTTGGCCTCCGCGCGGTGGTGGTGGACCAGACGATGAGTGAGCGCACGGCCGTGATGCCAGTAGACGTGGGGGGCGTGCTTACCTACATCGACGGCCCCGACTGGGCATACCTGTACCCGAACGCCCCCTTTGCGAGCAACGCCACCTGGACCGCCGTCGTGCAGGGCGGCACCGCCCCCTTCACATACCAGTGGTATCGCGACGGCTACGCCACGGGCGGCAACACCTCATCGCACACGGAGTACATCGACGAGCGGGTGGACTTCACCCTTCGCGTGATGGTGCAGGACGCGACCGGCAAAAGCGCGATCCAGCAGAAGTTCGTGCGCGTGGGGCAGAAGGACTGCCCGACCTGCCCGGCCTACTGACGCAAAGACGAGAAACAAGAAACCGCTCCGGAGCACAGGCTCCGGAGCGGCTTTCACATCTACCTCGATTGCGCCGGTCAGACGTGGGCGAGGGCCTGGTCCAGGTCGGCGATCAGGTCCTCGACGTCCTCGACGCCGCAGGAGAGGCGGACCAGGCCGTCGGTGAGGCCCATGGCGTAGCGGCGCTCGCGGGGGATGGAGGCGTGCGTCATCATGGCCGGGTGGCCGATGAGGCTCTCCACGCCGCCCAGCGACTCGGCCAGCGCGAAGATGCGCACCTGGTTCACGAACGCCGCAGCCTTCTCGATGGAGCCCATCTCGATGCTGATCATCCCCGTAAAGCCGCGCATCTGCTTCTTCGCCAGCTCGTGCTGGGGGTGCGACGGGAGGCCGGGATAGTAGACGTTCTCCACCTTGGCGTGCGCGTCGAGCCACTCGGCGATCTGCTGGCCGTTGGCGTTGTGCGCCTTCATCCGCAGGTGCAGCGTCTTTGTTCCCCGCATGGCCAGCCAGCAGTCCCACGGCCCGGGAACGCCGCCGGCCGCGTTCTGCAGAAACCGCAGCCGCTCGTGCACGTCGTCGTCGCGCACGACGATGATGCCGCCCACCATGTCGCTGTGGCCGTTGACGTACTTGGTGACGGAGTGAAGCACGATGTCGGCGCCGAGCTCCAGCGGGCGCTGGTTGTACGGCGACGAGAAGGTGTTGTCCACGCTGAGCCACGCCCCGGCGGCGCGGGCGATCTCCGCGGCGGCGGGGATGTCCGTCAGCCGCATCATGGGGTTGGTGGGCGTCTCCACGTGGATCAGCTTCGTGTTGGGCTTTACCGCGGCGCGGATCTCGTCCAGGCTGCTGCTGTCGACGAAGGTGAACTCGATCCCCAGCCGCGCGATCACCTGCTTGAACAGGCGGTAGGTGCCGCCGTACACGCCCTCGCCGCAGATCACGTGGTCGCCCGCGCTCAACAGCTTGATCATGGTGTCCGTGGCCGCCAGCCCCGAGGCGAAGGCGATGCCGTGCGCGCCGCTTTCCAGCGCGGCCACGTTGCGCTCGTACGCCTCGCGGGTGGGGTTGTGGGTGCGGGCGTACTCGTACCCCAGGTGCCGCCCCAGCTCCGGCTGCACGTAGGTGGACGTCTGGTACACCGGCGTCATGATGGCGCCGGTGGTGGGGTCCGGATGCTGGCCGGCGTGGATGGCGATGGTCCCGATCCCCAGGCCGGCCGTGTTGTTTCCGTCTTTCATCAGTCCGTACGCGTGTAATGGTTTGCGCTTCCGGCCCGGCCGCGGCTGACGCGCGGTTCAGGGGCGGCCAAGATACCTCTCCATCCGACGGCGGAGCAACGGGCGAAGTGCCTCACGCACAGGCACCGTCCGCTCGCAATTTCGAACGCCCGGATTCCGGCATCGAACTGCGTCCGCGGGGTGCCCCTCCCCCGGCCCCTCCCCGTTCGTTCCTCACGGAGAGGGGGGAACTTCAATCCCGCAGGGGCCCTCACCCGCTCGCTCAGGCTCGCACCCTCTCCCGCAAGCGGGAGAGGGTATAAACCCCAATCGCGCTTCGGCCGCGCTTCGGCAGACATCGAACTGCGTCCGCGGGGTGCCCCT
>DASQBH010000522.1:0-7843 GCA_035635315.1 Longimicrobium sp. | reverse complement strand
AGCGCGGCGCCGCCGGCGGAGCCCGCGCCGCAGGGGGAGGAGCGCATCTGCTCCCCGGTCGCCGCGCGCGTGCTGCGGCAGCTGCTGGCCGGCGGGCCGCCACCGCTGCTGGCGGAGTGGATGGGGCTCGCGGCCAACGTCGGCGCCGCCATCCCCCACGAGCTGCTGCCGGCGGTGCTGGACTTCGGCGCGCGGCACGCGGCGGTGCGCGACGACATCACCCGCGCGCTCGGCCCGCGGGGAACGTGGCTCGCGGCGCAGAATCCCGCCTGGACCTTCTCCACCGAGATCACCGCGCGGCCGGAGAGCGCCTGGGAGACGGGGACGGCGGAGGAGCGCATCCGCATCCTTCGCCACGTGCGGTCCACCGATTCCTCCGCCGGCCTGGCGCTGCTGCAATCCACGTGGGAGACGGACCCGCCGCGCGACCGCGCGCAGTTCGTCGAGGCGCTGGAGAACGGACTGTCGATGGACGACGAGCCGCTCCTGGAGTCCGCGCTGGACGACAAGCGCAAGGAGGTGCGCACCGCCGCCGCGCGCCTGCTGGGCACCCTCCCCGAGTCGCGCCTGGTCCGGCGGATGACGGAGCGGCTGGCCCCGCTGCTGCGCGTGCACACGCCGGAGGGAATGATCGCGCGGCTGCGCGGTGCGGGTCCGCGCATCGACGTGGAGCTGCCGGCGGCCTGCGACAAGGCCATGCGGCGCGACGGCATCGAGCCGAAGCCGATCTACGGCTTCGGCGAGCGGGCGTGGTGGCTGCACCAGATGCTGGCCGCCGTGCCGCCGTCCTTCTGGACCGCCCACTGGGGGATGGATGCCGCGGCGCTGCTGAACGCCGCCCGCGCCAACAAGGACGATGGACACACCCTCGTCGGCGGGTGGACGCAGGCGGCGCTCCACAACCGGGACCCGGAGTGGGCGGAGGCGCTGCTGCGCACGGGGTCCGACGGCGAGGTGGCGGGCGCCCTGGTGGGGTTGGCGGGGGCGCTGACGCCGGAACGGCTGGAGCCGCTGGTTCTCGCCCGGCTGCGCCCCGGCGGGCTGCTGGTGGACCGCACGTCCGGAAACATGCTGGACGCCGCCCGGTTCGCCTGGAGCCCCGCCCTTACCCGCGCCGTCCTGGACGCGCTTCCACGGGAGATCGGAGCCGACCGCTACCAGTTGCGCGAATGGCTGCGCGGCTTTGCAATGTACATGCACCCCGCCACCGCCGTTGCCACCCTCCGCGAGCTGGGCGACCCCCACGAGGGAACGTGGGTCGACCTGCTGCACCTGCGACACACCCTTCACCAGGCCTTCGAATGACCACGCCGCCCACCGTGCTGCGCGCCCACGCCGAGCAGCAGTTCGCGCACGAGCTGGACGCCCTCGCCCGCGCCGACGACCGCCCCCGTCCGCCGTCCTGGCGGCTGAGCCCCTGGGCCGTGGCCACCTACCTGCTGGGCGGGCGGCTTGACGACGGGACGGAGATCGTGCCCAAGTACATCGGCGACCGGCGGCGCATCGAGATCGCCGTCGCCACGCTGGCCACCGACCGCGCGCTGCTGCTGATGGGCGTTCCCGGGACCGCCAAGTCGTGGGTCAGCGAGCACCTGGCCGCCGCCATCAGCGGCGACTCCACCCTGCTCATCCAGGGGACGGCGGGCACCAGCGAGGAGCAGATCCGCTACGGGTGGAACTACGCGCGGCTGCTGGCCGACGGCCCCTCGCGCGCCGCCGTGGTCCCCAGCCCCATGATGCGGGGGATGGCGGACGGCAAGATCACGCGGGTGGAAGAGCTCACCCGCATCCCGGCCGACGTGCAGGACTCGCTCATCACCGTCCTCTCCGAAAAGACGCTGCCGATCCCGGAGCTGGGCGAGGAGGTGCAGGCGACCAAGGGGTTCAACGTCATCGGCACGGCCAACGACCGCGACAAGGGCGTCAACGAGCTCTCCAGCGCCCTCAAGCGCCGCTTCAACGTCGTCGTCCTTCCCCTCCCCGCCACGGCGGACGAGGAGGTGGAGATCGTCCGCAGCCGCGTGGAGTCGCTGGGGCGCGCGCTGGAGATCCCCGGCGAGGCGCCGGCGCTGGAGGAGGTGCGCCGCGTGGTCACCATCTTCCGAGAGCTGCGCGCGGGGGTGACGGAAGACGGCAAGAGCAAGCTCAAGTCGCCCACGGGCACCCTGTCGCCGGCGGAGGCCATCTCCGTCGTCAGCCACGGGCTGGCGCTGGCGGCCCACTTTGGCGACGGCACGCTGCGGGCGGCGGACCTGGCGGGCGGCATCCAGGGCGCCGTGGTCAAGGACCCGGTGCAGGACCGCGCCGTCTGGCTGGAGTACCTGGAGACCGTCGTCCGCGAGCGCGACGGGTGGAAGGACCTGTACCGCGCGGGGCGGGAGATCGCGGCGTGAGCGTGCACGTCTTCGGCATCCGGCACCACGGCCCCGGGAGCGCGCGCTCGCTGCTGCGCGCCCTGCAGGCCCTGGCGCCGGACCTCGTGCTGGTCGAGGGTCCGCCGGAGGCCGACGCGCTCCTTGCCCTGGCCGCGCACGACGAGATGCGGCCGCCCGTGGCGCTGCTCGTGTACGACCCCGCCGATCCGCGGCGCGCCGTGCACTACCCGTTCGCCACCTTTTCGCCGGAATGGCAGGCCATCCGCTACGCCATCGGCCGCGGCATCCCCGTCCGCTCCTGCGATCTGCCGATGTCGCACCAGCTGGTGGCGGTGGATGCGGTCGATGGATCGGCCCCGTCGCAGGCGGACGGATCGGGGGGATCGGAGGATGGATCGCCGGCATCGGTCGATGATGGATCGGCTGCATCGGCGGATGGATCGACCGCATCCACCAGCGACGGAGCGGCCGCATCCGCCGATCCTGATTCATCCACCGAAGCCCCCCTATCCGCCGCTGCCGATCCATCGACCGAATCCCCCACATCCACCGCATCGGTCGATCCAGCTCGCAACGTTGCTGATCCACCGAGCGCATCCGCAGATCCATCCGCAGATCCGTCATCCATCGATGTCGAGAATGCGGATTCGGCGGATGCGGACGAGGCGGACCCGGAGCACATCCGCGAAGATCCGCTGAACTGGCTGGCGCGCGCGGCGGGGGAATCGGACGGGGAGCGCTGGTGGGAGCAGCTGGTGGAGCACCGCCGGGACGATGCAGACCTGTTCCAGGCCGTGCTGGAGGCGATGGACGCCCTGCGCGGCGAGCTGGCGCTCCCCGAGCCCCTGCGCGAGCGGCAGCGCGAGGCGTACATGCGCCAGCAGATCCGCGCCGCCGAGCGCGACGGGCATGCGCGCATCGCCGTCGTCTGCGGAGCGTGGCACGCGCCCGCACTTGTGGTCAAAGTGGCCGCCAAGGACGATGCGGCGCTGCTCAAGGGGCTGCCTAGGGCGAAGCTGGCGGCCACCTGGGTGCCGTGGACGTACGGCCGGCTGGCGTTCGACAGCGGGTACGGCGCGGGCGTGGCCTCCCCCGGCTGGTACCACCACCTGTGGGACACGCAGGAGCAGGACGCGGAGACCGTCTCCATCCGCTGGCTCACCCGCGCCGCGCAGCTGCTGCGCGAGCAGGACCTGTCCGCCTCCACCGCGCAGGTGATCGACGCGGCGCGGCTGGCGGGGTCCGTGGCGGCGCTGCGCGGGCTGGCGCTCCCCGGCCTGGCCGAGCTGAACCAGGCGGCGGACGCCGTGTTCTGGGGCGGTGGCGCGTCGGACGGTCCCTCGCTCCCCCTGAAGCTCATCCACGAGCACCTGGTCGTCGGCGAGCGGCTGGGCGCAGTGCCGACGGAGACGCCCGCCGTCCCCCTGCAGCAGGACCTGTCGCGCGAGCAGAAGCGGCTGCGCCTGCCCCCCGAGGCGGGCGAGCGCGTGCTGCAGCTGGACCTGCGCAAGGAGATGGACCTGGACCGCAGCCGCCTGCTGCACCGCATGCGGCTGCTGGACCTTCCCTGGGGCGACGACCAGCGCGTGCACGGCAAGCGCGGCACCTTTCACGAGCACTGGCGCCTGCGCTGGCAGCCCGAGTTCGCCGTGCGGATCATCGAGGCCGCCGTGTGGGGCAACACCGTGGCCGAGGCGGCCGACGCCCGCGTGCGCGGCCGCGCGGACCGCGCCGACCAGCTCCCCGCGCTCACCGGGCTGCTGGAGCGCACCCTGCTGGCCGACCTGCCCGGCGCCGCGCGCCACCTCATCGCCCGCATCGACGCCGAGGCCGCCCGCGCCGCCGACCTGCAGCACCTGATGCGCGCCCTGCCGCCCCTGGCCGAGGTGCTGCGCTACGGCGACGTCCGCGGCACCGACACCGAGCTGCTGGGCCACGTGGTGGACGGCCTGGTGGCCCGCATCGCCGTGGGGCTGCCGCTGGCGTGCGCGTCGCTGGACGACGAGGCCGCGGGGGTGATGGCGGAGTCCATCTCCGGCGTGCACGGCGCCGTGACCCTGCTGCAGGACGAGCGGCACCGCGAACTGTGGAGCGCCGCCCTGCTGCGCGTGGCGGACGGCGCGGGCGTGCACGGCGGGGTGCAGGGCCGCGTAGTGCGCCTGCTGCTGGACCTCGGCGCGATCGACGCGGACGAGGCCGGGCGGCGGATGGGTCTGGCGCTCTCCACCGCCTCCGCGCCGGACGCGGCGGGGGCGTGGGTGGAGGGCTTTCTGGCCGGCGCGGGGCTGGTGCTGCTGCACGACGCGCGGCTCTTCGGCATCCTGGACGGATGGCTCGCGGGGCTGGACGGGGACGCGTTCACGCAGCTGCTTCCCCTGCTGCGCCGCACCTTCGCCACCTTTGCCCCCGGCGAGCGGCGCGGCATCGGCGAGCTGGCGCGGCGCGGCGGCGCGGCGCCCTCGGCGGTGGGGGCGGCGGCGGACGGGGAGATCGACCGGGAGCGGGCAGCGGCCGTGCTCCCCCTGATGGCGCTGCTGATGGGGATCGATACACAGCGGGAGGCGGCATGAGCGGCGGCGAAGCGGAGCGGCTGCGGCGCTGGCGGCTGGTGCTGGGCGGCGCCCAGGCCGACGGCACGGGCGTAAGCCTGGAGGGCGCCGACGCGCGGATGGACGGCACCCTCGCCGCGCTGTACGACGGGGAGAAGAAGGGCGGTCTGGGCGGCTCCGCGCCTTCCGTGGCGCGCTGGCTGGGCGACATCCGCGAGTACTTTCCCTCCAGCGTCGTCCGCGTGATGCAGCAGGACGCCTTCGAGCGGCTGGGGCTGCGGCAGATGCTGTTCGAGCCCGAACTGCTGGAAGCGGTGGAGGCCGACGTGCACCTGGTCGCCACTCTGCTCTCCCTGCAGAGCGTGATGCCGGCCCGGACCCGCGAGACTGCGCGCGAGGTGGTGCGCAAGGTGGTGCGCGAGGTGGAGCGGCGCCTTGCGGAGCCGCTGCGGCAGGCGGTGACGGGAAGCCTGAGCCGCTCCGTGCGCAACCGCCGCCCGCGCCACGCCGAGATCGACTGGAACCGCACCATCCGCGCGAACCTGCGCCACTACCAGCGCGAGTACCGCACCGTCATCCCCGAGACGCGCGTGGGATGGGGCCGGCGCCGCAGCAGCCTGCGCGACGTGATCCTGCTCATCGACCAGTCCGGGTCGATGGCGTCGTCCGCCGTCTACTCCGGCATCTTCGGCTCCGTGCTGGCCTCGCTGCCGTCGCTCAGCACCCGCGTGATCGCCTTCGACACCGCCGTGGCGGACCTGTCGGACGACCTGCACGACCCCGTGGACGTGCTGTTCGGCATCCGGCTGGGCGGCGGCACCGACATCAACCACGCGCTGGCGTACGCGCAGCAGTGGGTGCGCCGCCCGGAGGACACCGTGCTCTTTCTGGTGAGCGACCTGTACGAGGGCGGCAACCAGGCGGAGATGCTGCGGCGCACGGCCGCGCTGGTGGCGTCCGGGGTGCAGGTGGTGGCGCTGCTGGCGCTCTCGGACGATGGCGCGCCGTCGTACGACCACGGCGTGGCGGCGAGGATGGCGGGGTTCGGCGTCCCCGCGTTCGCCTGCACCCCCGACCAGTTCCCCGACCTCATCGCCGCCGCCCTGCAGAAGCGCGACGTCTCCGCCTGGGCGGCGGAGCGAGGCATCGCGACGCAGCGACGGGGGTGAGTGCGAAAGTGCGGGAGTGCGAAAGTGCGGGAGTGCGAAAGTGCGTGAGTCCGTGAGTGCGTTAGTGCGTTAGTGCGTTAGTGCGTTAGTGCGTTAGTGCGTTAGTGCGTTAGTGCGTTGCCGACTGGCGCCGGTGCACAAAAGCCTGGGGTACGGATGCGGCCCACGCTTGTCATCCTGAGGGAGGCGCCGCGCCGAACCGTGCTCCTCGCACCAACCCCTGCGCGCCGACCGAAGGATCTTTATCGGAAACGGGGGCTCTTCGCGCGAAAGCCTGAAGTAGCCGACGGAGCCGCGCGCCCGTCGTGCAGATTCTTCGGTCGGCGCGCAGGGTTTTCAGCGAGGAAGCCGGTCTCGCGCGGCGCCTCCCTCAAATGCCAGCGATCCCCAAACGCGCTTCGGCATGGTCGTAGCCGGCGGAAGAGCACCGCCCTCCCCCCTTCTCCATCCGCAGAAGCGATCGATGGATCCCGACAACCCGGTGGTAAAGCTCTGCGCGCAGGGGATGGAGGCGGAGCTCGCGGGGCGGCCGGTGGAGGCGCGCGACCTGTTCGTCCGCGCCTGGGACGCACGCCGCGACGACTACGACGCGTCCGTCGCCGCGCACTTCGTCGCGCGGCACCAGCCGACGCCCGAGGAGACGCTGCGGTGGAACCAGGAGGCCCTCGCCCGCGCCGACGCCGTGGGCGGCGAGCGCGTCCGCGGCTTTTATCCATCGCTCTACCTGAACGTTGGCCACTCGCACGAGCAGCTGGGCGATCCGGACGAGGCCCGCCGCTTCTACGCACTCGCCGCGGCGGCTGCAACCGATCTGCCGGCCGGCCCGTACGGCGACACCGTTCGCGACGGGATCACGCGCGGGCTGCAGCGGGTGACGGGGGCGCGCGGAGAGGGCGGGACCGGGATAGATTGGGAGAATGACGAACGCTGACCTGCGAATCATCGACGCCGCGCCGCTGCGCTACCTGCTCGCCATCCCGCAGGGAACGGATGCGGCGGAGCCGCGGCCGGTGCTGGTGTTTCTGCACGGATACAACGAGGGCGCGCCCACGGACCTGCAGACCGGGATGACGCTGCACGGTCCCCTGCGCGAGGGCAATCCGCCCATCGCCGGCGAGTTCATCGTGGTGGCGCCGCAGCTTCCCGAGCAGGGCGACATGTGGCGCGGCTGGGACGACGAGGTGCGCGACATCGTCCTCCGCGTGCACGCGCAGCACGGCGGCAATCCGCGGCGCACCTACCTGACGGGCTTCAGCTACGGCGGCAACGGCGTGTTTGACATCGCGCTCATGCAGCCCGGCCTCTGGGCGGCGCTCTGGTCGGTGGAGCCCACGCGCGCCCCGGAGCGCGATCCGGGTCTGCCGGTATGGCTGTCTTCCGGCGAGCTCACGCGGCGGCGGCAGTCCGGCTTCACCAACACCCTCCGCCTGGAGCGCGCCGGCACGGAGCCGTTCGGCGACCGCATCTGCACGGACGAGGGGCTGGACCACGTCGCCACCGCCACGAACGCCTACCAGGACGAGCGCATCTACCGCTGGCTTCTCGAACGGCAGCGCCCGACCTGACCGGGTGCCGCCGGCGCTGACACTCCAGCGCACCCTCCGCCGTAGAGCCCCGCGTTCGCCACTCTCCGTTCCTCTCCCTGCCGTGCGGAGGCCATCATGGACGTCATCTCCATTCCGCTCATCGTTGCCGAGGTCATCGGGCTCGGGATGATCATCGGCGGCATCCTGCTGTTCCCCACCTCGCG
>DASQBH010000521.1:0-2278 GCA_035635315.1 Longimicrobium sp. | reverse complement strand
GACGAAGCAGCGCGGGCAACCAGCCGCGCTGCTTTTTGTGTGCGTTCACCAGAATTGGTGCGCAGCCGACGACTACGCTGCCGATCGTGTCGGCGTAAGTCGCCGAACCACGCGTCGGCCGGGGGCGGCGTCCTGAGGAATGCTCCTTGCGGCGAGAACGGCGCGAGGCCATCATGCCTCTGTCGGGAAAATCTTGATCCGCCTGGCCGACCTACCCGCGCCGGGCACCTACGACAACGGCAAACCCGTCGAAAGCCGGGGACGCAAAGCCACGAGGCTACCGCCGCGCCCATGCGGCCATGCCGGTCGGGTTACCGAACAGGTGCTGCCCATGCGCACGCTGCCGCCCCACTCCGAATCCGCCACCGGCGCGCACTCCGCCGAGGCCGACATCCTCTGCCGCCTGGCCGCCGACGCCGTCGAGCGTCTGCGCCTGGGCGCCGCCGCCGTCGTCCTCGACGCCGCGGACGCGCCCCTGCACACGGCCGGCGCGTCCGAGCTGCAGCAGGTGCTGCTGGGCGTCATCCTCCACCACCGCGCGGCGCTGCGCCAGGCACCCGCCGGGGCCGCGCGCGTCGTGGGGCCCCCGCCGATCCAGCAGCCGGCCGGCTTTCCCGAGGCGTCGCTCGCCGTCCTTCCCCTGGCGCTGCCGGACGGCGAGGCGCTGGGCACGCTGCTGGCGCTGCACCCCCGCGCCTGGTCCCGCGGCGACACCGCGGCGCTGGAGGGGCTGGCGTACGCGGCCATCGCCGAGGTGCGGCTCATCCGCGCCGCCGAGGCGCTGCGCACGGCGGAGGCGCGGCTGGCGCTGCTGGAGCGGGCGCTGTGCGCCGTGGACCTGGGCGTCACCATCACCGACGCCAACGGCCGCATCGTCTTTACCAACCCGGCCGAGGCGCAGATGCACGGCTACCGGGTGGAGGAGCTGTACGGCCGCCCCGCCCGCTCGCTGGCGCCGCCGGAGCTGTGGAACGCGGGTGCCGCCGTACCCGCGCGCCCCGTGCGCCGGTGGATGCGGGAGCGCATCAACGTGCGCAGCGACGGCACCCGCTTTCCCGTGCGGCTGTGGTCCGACGTCGTCGCCTCGGACGATGACGGGCCGCTGGGGCTGGTGACGTGGAGCGAGGACCTGAGCACGCGCACGGTTCCGCCGTCCGCCGCGCCCGACGGCGACCGCGACCCCCTGACGGGGCTGCTGAACCGCACCGCCTTTCTGCGCGCGGTGGGCGAGGCGTGCGCCGCGCGGGGGGAGAAGGGGTGCGGGGGATTCGCCGTGCTGTTCGTGGACCTGGACCGCTTCAAGGCCGTCAACGACCGGTTGGGCCACGCCGCCGGCGACGCCGTGCTGGCCGTCGTGGGCGAGCGGCTGGCGGCGTCGGTGCGCCCCACGGACCTGGTGGCGCGCATCGGCGGCGACGAGTTCGCGGCGCTGCTGCGGGGGGTGGAGCGCGAGCAGGACGCGCTGGGCGTGGTGCAGCGCATCCAGCGCCTGCTGGGCGAGCCGGTGACCATCGGCGACGCGGAGATGAGCGCGTCCGCCAGCATCGGCGTGGCGCTGGGCGGGAGCGCAAAGTCGCCGGAGGGGATCCTGGCCGTGGCGGACCGGGCCATGTACCGCGCCAAGATGCTGGGCGCGGGGCACCACGGCTTCAGCGAGCCCGGCGTGCTGGCCCACGAAGAGGCGGTGCTGGCGGTGGAGAAGGACCTGCTGCGCGCCATCGCCGGCGACGAGCTCACCCTGCGCTTTCAGCCCATCGTCTGCCTGGAGCGCGGCAGCCTGCAGGGGCTGGAGGCGCTGGTGCGGTGGAACCACCCCGAGCGCGGCCTGCTGGGTCCGCAGGCGTTCCTTCCCGTGGCCGAAGCGACGGGGACCATCGTGCAGCTGGACCGCTGGGTGTTGGGGGCCGCCGCCCGCCAGCTCAAGGCGTGGGAGCACCATCCCGTGCTGCACGACGTGCCGGTGAGTGTAAACTTTTCCGGGCGGCACGTGGTGCACTCGCGCGTGGTGGAGGACGTCAAGCGCACGCTGGGGGACCTGGGGATCGCGCCCGGGCGGCTGATCATCGAGGTCACCGAGACCTCGTTCGTGGAGGATTTCCAGACCGCGGCCTCGGTGCTGGCGGCGCTGCGCGAGCACGGCGTGGGCATCTGCCTGGACGACTTCGGCACCGGCTACTCGTCGCTGGGCTACCTGCGGCAGTTCGGGTTCGATCGGTTGAAGATCGACCGCTCCTTCATCCAGCGCATCGGCGACAGCGCCGCGGACGAGGCCATCGTC
>DASQBH010000520.1:0-4102 GCA_035635315.1 Longimicrobium sp. | reverse complement strand
GGCCAGCGCGTCCTCCAGCCGCTTGAGCAGCACCACGCCCACGCCGTTGCCGTGCACCGCCCCCCGCGACGCCGCATCGAAGGCGCGGCAGTGCCCGTCCGGCGAGGCGATGCCTCCCTCGTCGTACAGGTAGCCGTGCTTCTGGGGCACGCGCACCGTCACGCCGCCGGCCAGTGCCAGATCGCACTCGCCGCCCAGAAGCGCGCGGCAGGCGGTGTGGATGGCCACCAGCGAGGTGGAGCACGCCGACTGCACCGTCACCGTGGGCCCGTCCAGCCCCAGCTTGTAGGCCGTGCGGGGCGTGATGGAGTCCTTGTCGTTGGCCAGGTGCAGGCTGAAGTCGCCGGTCACCGCCTTCAGCTCCGGGTCGGCCCGCAGCAGGGGGTAGTAGCCGCTGGCGGTGACCCCCGCGTACACACCCACGTTGGGCGTTGCGCCGGGAACGTAGCCGGCGTGCTCCATGGCCTCCCACGCGCACTCCAGCCAGAGCCGCTGCTGCGGATCCAGGATGGTGGCGTCCAGCGGCGTGAAGCCGAAGAAGCCGGCGTCGAACTGGTCGATGTCGGGGATGACCCCGCCCGCGCGGACGAACTTCGGATCCGCCAGCAGCTCCGGCGGCACCCCTTCGCGGCGCAGCTCGTCGTCGGAGAAGAAGGAGATGGATTCCACCCCGTTGCGCAGATTCTGCCAGAACGCTTCCACGTCCGCCGCGCCGGGAAAGCGCCCGCTCATCCCCACCACCGCCACCCGCCCCGCATGCGCCGCGGGCACCGCAGCCGAGTCGTTCGATTCGGTCGATACTGACGCTTCGGTCGATTCGGTCGATCCAGCCCGTACAGTCGTTTCTGTCGATGCGGGCACTTCCGTCGCTGCCGCCGATTCAGTCGATGCGGTAGATGCGGTCGATTCTGTCGATGCTGACGCTGCCGCCGATGCACTCAATCCTGTCGATACGGACGCTTCGGTCGATGCTGTCGATGCTGTCGATGCTGTCGATGCTGTCGATGCTGTCGATGCTGTCGATGCTGTCGATGCTGTCGATGCTGTCGATGCTGTCGTTGGGGTAGATGCAGCCGATGCAGTCGATTCTGTCGATACGGACGCTTCCGTCGTGGCGATGGATGCAGTCGGTTCGGTCGATGCCGTCGACGCCTTCGATACGGACGCTCCGGTGCCGGCGTGGCCGATGTGGTCCGCGAGGGAGCGGATGGTCGGATGGCGGAAGAGGTCCAGCAGCGGCAGATCCGCCGCCTGCGGAAGCTCCTTCCGCATCCGCTCGTGCAGCCCCATCAGCAGAAGCGAGTTGCCGCCGGTGTCGAAGAAGTTCTCGTCCGCGCCCACCCGCGCCACCCCCAGGACGCCCGCCCAGACCGCCGCGATCCGGTTCTCCAGCGCGCCGCGGGGCACCGCCGCCGGCGCGCGCGTGGCGTCCGGCGCCGGGAGCGCGCGGCGGTCCACCTTGCCGGCCGGCGTCAACGGGAGCGCGTCCAGGGCCACGCAGGCGGCCGGGAGCATGTACTCGGGAAGGGTGCGCCCCAGGTGCTCGCGCAGTTCCGCCGCGGAAGGCACCGGCGTGCCATCGACCGCGACCACGTAGGCCACCAGCCGGCGGGTGGCCGTGGTGGCGCCGTGCGCGGCGACGGCGGCCTCGCGCACCGCGGGGTGCGTGCGCAGGGCGGCCTCCACCTCGCCCGGCTCGATGCGAAAGCCGCGGATCTTCATCTGCGCGTCCAGGCGGCCCAGGTACTCCAGCGCTCCCTCCGGCAGCCAGCGCACGCGGTCGCCGGTGCGGTAGACGCGCTCCGTCCGCCCATCCTCCAGCTCCACCGTGACGAACCGCTCCGCCGTCAGCTCCGGCCGCCCCGCGTAGCCGATCGCCAGCCCGTCGCCCGCCACGCACAGCTCGCCGGGCACGCCCACGGGGACCGGACGCAGCCGCGCGTCCAGCACGTACACGCGGTCCCCGGGCATCGGCGCGCCGATGGGGATGCCGGGGCGCTCCACGTCCTCCGGCCGGACCAGGCGCGCCGCGGTGATGCAGCTGTTCTCCGTCGGCCCATAGCAGTTGGCGATGCGTACGCCGGGAAATCGCGCCAGCGCCCGCCGCACGTGCGCCACCGACAGCGCCTCCCCGCCGCTGCACAGCTGCCGCAGGCCCTGCAGGTCGTCCGCCCGCTCGTCCAGCACCTGGTTGAAGAACCCCGCGCTCATGTACGCCCAGGTCACCCCCTCGCCGCGGATCAGCGTCCCCAGCTCCCCCAGCGCGGGCGGGCCGGCGGGGAGGATGGCCAGCCGGCCGCCGTTCAGCAGCGCGCCCCAGATCTCCAGCGTGGACGCGTCGAAGCCGGGGAAGGAGGCGTGCAGCACCACGTCCCCGGGGCCGAAGCCGTAGACGCGGCTGCCGCGCACCAGCCGCACGACGCCGCGGTGGGGGATCACCACTCCCTTGGGCTGCCCCGTGGAGCCGGAGGTGAACATCACGTACGCGGCGGCCCCGGCGTCGCCCGCCTCCTCCGGCGCCGCCGCGTCCTGCGCGGCGATCCCCGCCGCGTCCGCGGCCAGGGAGACCACGGGCCCCGCGAAGCCCCGCAGCGCTGCGGGAACCTCATCCGCCACCACCAGCACCGCGCACCCGGCATCCTCCACCATCCGCGCCAGCCGCTCCGCGGGAAACGCCGGATCGAGCGGGACGTACGCGCCGCCCGCGCGCAGCACCGCCAGCATGGCGACGACCGCGTCGGCCGAGCGCTCCAGCGCCAGCCCCACCGCCACGCCCGGACCGGCGCCGCGGGCGTGCAGCCAGCGGGCCAGCCGTGCGGAGCGCGCGTCCAGCTCGCCGTACGAAAGCGTCCCGCCCGCGCCCGTCAGCGCCGGCGCGCCGGGATTCACCCGGGCCACCTGCGCGAAGAGGACGGGGATGGTCGCGTCGCGCGGGGCGTCGGCGGGGGGCGCGCTCCACTCCGCCAGCAGCGTCCGCCGCTCCGCGTCGTCCATCAGCGGGAGCGCGGAGACGGGCGCGTCGGGGTCTGCCGTGGCGCCCTCCAGCAGCCGCGCCAGGTGGCGGACCAGGCGCTCCGCCGTCCCCGCATCGAAGAGGTCCGTGCTGTATTCCAGCACCCCTTCCACCTCCGCACCCAGCACCTCGGTGAGCGCCATCGTAAGATCCACCCGCGACGTCTCCGCGCCCAGCTCCACCCGCTCCACCGCCACCTCCCCCAGGCGCAGCGCGTCGGGCGGGGAGCTCTGCAGGGTGAAGAGCACCTGGTAGACGGGGTGGTGGGCCAGCGAGCGCTCCACCCGCAGCTCGTCCACCAGCCGCTCGAAGGGAACCTCCTGGTGCGACAGCGCGGTGACGGTGGTCTCCTGGACGCGCCGCAGCAGCTCGCGGAACGTCGGCTCGCCGGAAAGGTCGGCCCGCAGCGGCAGCGTGTTCACCAGGAACCCGATCAACGGCTCCGCCGCCCGGGCGCCGCGGTTGGCGACGGGGCTGCCCACCACCAGGTCATCCTGCCCCGACCAGCGCGAGAGGATCGCCTGGAAGGCGGCGAGAAACGCCATGAACAGCGATCCGCCCTCCTGCCGCGCCAGCCGCCGCAGCGCACCCACCGTCCCGGTCGGCAGGGTGAAGGAGTGCACCGCGCCGCGCAGGGTGGTCACCGGCGGGCGCGGCCGGTCGGTCGGCAGCTCCAGCAGGGCCGGCGCGCCTTGCAGGTGCCGCTTCCAGTGGGCCAGCTCCGCCTCCAGCCGCGGCCCCGACAGCCGCTCCCGCTGCTCCGCGGCGTACTCGGCGTACTGCATCGGCAGGGGAGGCAGCGGCGAGGGCAGGCCGCGCGAAAAGGCGTCGTACAGCGCGGCCAGCTCATCGAAAAAGACGACCATGCTCCACCCGTCGCTGACCATGTGGTGCATCACCAGCACCAGCACGTGCTCCTCCTCGCTCACCCGCAGCAGGGTGACGCGCAGCAGGGGCGCGCGCTCCAGGTCGAAGGGCCGCGCCGCCTCCTCCCGCGCCCGGCGCCGCGCCTGCTCCCGGCGCGCTTCGGGGTCGGGCCCATCCACCTCCTCCACGGTGAGCGGAAGGTCGATCCGCGGGAGCACCACC
>DASQBH010000519.1:0-8911 GCA_035635315.1 Longimicrobium sp. | reverse complement strand
TACGCGGCGCTCCTCGGCGACGCGGAGCTCGCGCCCAACTCGTGCAATGCGCCGTGGGTGTCGAGCGTGCTCGAGGCGGACGGCACGGTGCGCCCCTGCTTCTTTCAGCCGCCGCTGGGCAACGTCCGCGAAGCCGGCAGCCTGGACGCGGTGCTCAACTCCGACGGAGCGCGCCGCTGGCGTGCCGGGCTGGACGTCCAGCGCGACGCCATCTGCCGCCGCTGCGTGTGCTCGCTCTCCCTGCGCGCGGGGTCGGCGGAGCTGGCGCCGGCGGCCGCGGGGTGAACGGGAGGCGATGACGATGCCCATCCGCCACAAGGTCGTGCTCTACAACCCCGCCGCGGTCTTCTTCACCATGCCGCTGGCGCTGATCGCCATCGGGTCGCACCTGGATCCCGAGCGGTACGAGGTGGTGATCGTGGATGGGCGGCTGGAGCCCGACCCGGCGGCCGCCGTGCTCCGCCACCTCCCCGGCGCGCTGTGCGTGGGGATGACGGTGCTCACCGGCGCGCCGATCCGCGACGCCGTGCGGGTGAGCCGGGCGGTAAAGGCCGCCGATCCGGAGCTGCCGGTGATCTGGGGGGGCTGGCACCCGTCCATGTTCGGCGCGGAGTGCCTGGCCGAGCCCAGCGTGGACGTGACCGTGCAGGGCCAGGGCGAGGCCACCTTCGCCGAGATCGTGGAGCGGCTGGCGGAGGGCGACTCGCTGGAGGGGTGCGAGGGGTGCACCTATCGCGGGCTGGACGGCGGCGTGCGCCGCAACCCGGCGCGCGCCATGGCCGACGTAAAGAGCTTCCGACCGCACGACTACGGCCTGATCGACTTCGAGCGCTACTACGGGCTCAAGGGCAAGAAGCAGCTCGACTTCATCACCTCGCAGGGGTGCCACTTTCGCTGCGCCTTCTGCGCGGACCCGTTCGTCTACAAGCGCAAGTGGGTGGGGCTGGACGCCGAGCGCGTGGGGGGTGAGATCGAGGCGCTCTGGCGGCGGCACCGCTTCGACGACGTCAATTTCCAGGACGAGACCTTCTTCACCTACGCCGACCGGGTGGAGGGGATCGCGGAGGAGCTGCTGCGGCGCGGGGTACGCGTTACCTGGGCGGCGACCATGCGCGCGGACCAGTGCTTTCGCCTGTCGGACCGGGTCTTCGCCACCTGCCGCCGCTCGGGGCTGCGGCGGGTGCTGGTGGGGGTGGAGTCGGGCTCGGACGAGATGATGAAGCGCATCCGCAAGGACATCACCCTGGAGCAGGTGTTCTACGCGGCGGAGCGGTGCCGGGCCGCCGGGGTGGCCGTGATCTTTCCCTTCATCGTCGGCTTTCCGGGCGAGACGGAGGAGAGCGTGCAGGCGTCGCTGGACGTGGCCAAGCGGCTGCGGGCGATGAGCTCCGACTTCGAGACTCCGTTCTTCTACTTCAAGCCGTACCCGGGCTCGGCCATCACCCTGGACGCGGTGCGCGACGGGTACCGGCTGCCGGAGTCGCTGGACGAGTGGGCGGACTTCGACTTCATCGGCTCGTCCGGCCCTTGGGTGACGCCGGAGAAGCACCGGCGCATCGAGCGCTTCAAGTTCTACCAGGGGCTGGGATGGAGCCGCGGCCCCGCCTGGCTGGCGCCCGCGCGGCGCCTGGCCCGCTGGCGGCTGCGGCGCGACGCCTACGCCTTTCCCATCGAGAAGGTGGTGAGCGAACGGCTGCGTCCCGCGGCGCGGCTCTCGTAAGGGGAAACTGATTGGGGGTACAGAGGAACAGACAACAGCCAGAGGAACAGAGGAAATCGGGTTTCTCTGTTCCTCTGGCTTTTGTCTGCTCCTCTGTACCTTTCGCAGTTTGTTTTTGCGGATGCCGGATCAGGAGCCGAAGATGCGCGCGCAGGTGGGCGACAGCTCCAGGACGCGGCGCGCGACCTGGCCCAGCGGCGCCTCCACCAGCTTTGTCGCGCCCCCCACCTCCAGGGCATCGACCTCCACGCCCGCCCGCCGGAACAGCTCCGCGAACTCCACATCGCCGTAGCGGGGGCGGCCGTCCACCACCACCAGCGCCACGTCGGCGGGCGCTGCCTCCAGCGGCGGGCGGCGCAGCCAGCAGAGGTCCGCCGCCGCCCCGGGCGCCAGCGACGGCGGCGCCACCCGCAGGCGCCGCGCGGCCGTCGCGCCCACCGCCTCCAGCAGCGCCGTGTCGTCCAGCAGGCGGCACGCGCGCGCGGCCCGCAGCTCGTCCAGCAGGGTGCCGGCGCCGGAGAGCAGCGAATCGGTGCCCAGCAGCACGTCCACGCCGGACCCGGCCAGCTCCGCCGGCAGGGTGCGGCCGTACAGGTGCAGGTTGGAGGTGGGGCACCACACCACCGCGGCGCCCGACGCGCGCAGGCGGGCCACGTCGTCGGCGCCGGCGGCGATGACGTGCACGGCCAGCGTGTCGGGCGAGAGCAGCCCCCGCCGGGCGGCCTCGCCCACCTCCGCGAACGCGCGCGCGTCCACGCCCTCGGCCAGGTGCAGGCAGAGCGGGCGCCCCGCCGTGTCCGCGTCGCCGCGCCGCGCCCGCTCCACGTCCCCCTCCAGCCCCAGCGAGTGGACCACGCGCACGCGCAGCACGCGAACGGGGAGCGCCTCGCCCTCGGCGCTCCAGGTGTCGTGGTGCACCACCGAGGTGACGCCCGCGACCAGGTTCTTCAGGGCGCCGAACAGGTAGGCGTCGCGCCGGGGGAGCGCGCGGTACCGCCGCACCTCTGCGCCCAGGCGGCCCTGCACGTCGTCGGCCCAATCGTACACGCTGGCGTACGGCGGCCGCCCCAGGCGGGGAAAGTGGTTGAGGAAAAGGTGGTCGTGGGCGTTGATCAGCCCCGGCAGGAGCAGGCCCGGGCCCGGACCGACCCCAAGGGAGCCCGGGGCAGGCTCCGGGGCGATGCGTCCGTCCCGGATGGCGACGCAGCGCCCGTCGCCGGTGTGCAGGTGGAACGGCGGGGGGCCGCCCCTCACGCCGCGCCGGCCGCCTCGTGGGGAGCCGCGCGGCGGTGCGATACCTGCCGCCGGTCGAGCTCGGCCCAGCGCAGCTGGACGTCCGCCTCCGCGGCGCGGCCGGCGCGGTAGCCCTCCACCTCGGCGTGCAGCAGGTCGCGGACCTCGCGGTAGAAGCCGGTGTCGAAGGTGCCCGCGAACATCATGGAAAGGTCGCCGCTGTCGGTCCAGTTGCGCTTGTCGCCCAGCTGGCGCTTCACGATCTGGTAGAACCCGGTCCCGGGGAGGGGATACGATACGGACACGCCGATCTCGTCGGGCTGCTCGTCGCGGATCAGGTCGCGCGTGAGCAGGATGTCGTCCCACTCCTCGCCCAGGTACCCCAGCTGGACGAACCAGCCGCTGCGGATGCCGTGCTCCCGCAGCGCGCGGGTGGCGCTGCGCACCTGAGCGATGCTGGTGCCCTTGTCCATGGCGTCCAGCACGCGCTGCGAGCCCGACTCCACCCCCATCCACACCTCCTCGGCGCCCGCCTCGCGCAGGGCGGCCACGGTGGCCGGCGTCATCAGGTTGGCGCGGGACTGCATCATGAACGGGGTGCGCGCCCCCCGCGCCGTCACCTCGCGCGCAAAGCCCTCGATCCACGGCGCGGTGAGGCCGAAGATGTCGTCGGCGAACCAGATGTGGTCCGGCCCCACCGTCTCGCGCAGGTGCTGCAGCTCGCTGGCGACCGTGGCCGGCGAGCGCTGCGTGTAGCGCTTGCCGAAGATCGGCTTGGCGCACCAGTTACAGCGGTACGGGCACCCCCGCGAGGTGACCATGTTCCAGGAGAGCCGGCCGTGCGCGCCGGTCCACGCCGCGCGGTAGCGCTCCGCGTCCACCAGGTCCACGGCGGGAAAGGGGAGCGAGTCCAGCTCGCGCGTCCGCTCGCGCGGGGGCGTCCGGCGCACTTCCCCGGGGCCCCCCGCGGCGGGAAGCACCAGGCCGTGGATGCCGTCGAGCGGCGCGTCGGCGTCCGCCGCCCAGGCGGCGAACAGCTCGGCCGCCGTCTCCTCCACCTCGCCCACCACGATGGCGTCGGCGCCGGCGGCCAGGTACAGCGCCGGGCGGTCGCTGGCGTCGGAGCCGTTGAGCGCCACGCGCGCCCCGGCCGTCCGGGCCGCGGCGATCATGGTGAGCGCCGCCTCGCGCATGCGGACGGTGCACATCTTGGTAAGAAAGTTGAAGTTGTCCTCGAAGATGCCCACCGCGGCGGGACGCAGGTCGGCCACCAGCCGGGTGAACTCCTCCACGCCGTCGGACAGCATGGCGTCGAAGAGCCGCACGTCGTGGCCCCGCTCTCGCAGCACGGACGCGGTGATCAGCGTCGCCAGCGGCGGGTACGGCTTCATCTTCTGGACCTGCTTGGGGTCGTAGCTCAGAAAGTACGAATGGGCGAGCAGGACCGTGCCGTTGAAGCGGGCGGACATCGGCATCCCGTGCGTTGCGGTTCCGTCGGCTGCGCCTTGCACGACGGTGGGGCGGGGTGGCACGCAATCCAGCGATCCCGGTCCGGCAGCCCTCACGGGAAGCGGTCCGGCGCGCGCCTTCACGATTACCTTGCGCCCACACCGCCGTCAAGCAGAACGGCGAATCATGATCATCCCGAATCCGGAAACAGAAGCGTGACGTCCTGGGGGAGCGCTCACACCGATTCTAGAGCTCGCGTGCATTCCAAAGCTGACTTCCTGAGAGGGTGTTGCTAAACCTCCCACGTGAACAGTCATCCTGAGGGAGGCGCCGCACCGCAACCTGTTCTCACAACATTGTTTGGCGCCGACCGAAGGACCTTGCCGGCAGAACCGTGGGGCAGAATTCCTGCTGCGGGGCCTACCCCTCGGTGGCCGAGAGAAGGTCCTTCGGTCGCGCGCATATGATTGTGTTACTGCTGATCACGAGCGAGCGCTCCCTCAGGATGACATTGTCGGATGCGTGGACTGAGAGGTTTGGCAACACCCTCTGAGGAGAGCGCCGCACGTGACCATCCGGACCTCGATCGCGCAGTGCGGGGTGAACGACGGTACGTCGCGGCGCTCCCTCGGGAAGTCACCTGCTGCATTTCCGGATTCCGAATCGAACCCGCCGCACGGCGCCCGCCCGCCCGCCGCGGCAGCCGGCGGAACGCCAGTCCCCGAGCCGACTGGGAGGTGTATCCATCCATTGTATACAACAGGCAACCCTGCACGGGCCGGTGGCTTCCAAGCAACCACAGCGTACTTTGCTCCGCTTCCTCCAACCGAACACCAGACCGATGCGGCGATTCTTCTTTACACTCCTCGGCGCGTGTGCGCTGTGCGGCTTCACGGGCGAGGCCCGCGCGCAGCAGACGGCGGCAGGCGCTTCGCCCCGGGTGCAGAGCGCTCTGGAGCTGGCGCGCCTGGCCATCGCGGCGGATTCGGCGGCGATGCACGCGTTCGTGGAGGAACGCTTCTCCCCGGAGTTCATGCGCATCGCGCCCATGCCGGAGCATCTCGAAGCGCTGTTCCAGATCGGGGGGCGCCTGGCGGGGCGGGATCTGCAATCGGCTTCGGAGACCCAGCCGGGACAGGTGGACCTCGTCTATCAGCACCCGGCCACCGAGGAATTCTCCCGCTTCCGGGTGCTCGTGGACACGGCCGCACCCTACCGGGTTCGTGAGGTGGGTCCTCCGCAGCCGGGAGGCGGGCCTCCGGGGGCAGCGGTGATCGCCCCGGCCGTGAGCGACGACGAGGCGATGCGCCAGCTGGACGCGTACGCCAGCCGGCTCGCCGGCGCGGACCTCTACTCGGGCACCCTGCTGGTCGCGCGCGGCGACCGCGTGCTCCACGAGCGCGCCTACGGGCTCGCCAGCCGGGAGTACAACGTCCCCAACCAGCCCGACACGCGCTACAACCTGGGCTCCATCAACAAGATGTTCACGGCGGTGGCCATCCTGCGCCTGGTGGAGAGCGGAAAGCTGTCGCTGCAGGACCCGGTGGAGAAGCACCTCCCCGGGGTGCTGGACCCGGAAGTCGCGCGCAAGGTGCGCATCGAGCACCTGCTGACGCACACCTCCGGACTGGGAGACTTTCTCTTTACCCCCGAGATGATGCCCCTCAACCGGGCCAACTTCCGCAGCGTGGCCGACTACCTGCCCCACCTGGCCAACGACCGGCTCGCCTTTGAGCCGGGGAGCCGGTGGGCGTACAGCAACACCGGCTTCCTGGTGCTGGGGGCCATCCTGGAGCGGGTGACGGGCGAGGAGTACCACGCCCACGTGCGCAGGACGATCTTTCAGCCGCTGGGGATGTCGAACACCGATTCCTATCCGCGCGACGGGGTGGTGCAGGGGCTCGCCTCCCACTACCAGATTTCCGCGAGCCCCGGCGGCAGGGGATGGCGTAACGTGACCTACGACCTCCCCGTCCGCGGCACGCCCGCCGGGGGCGGGTTCTCGACGGCCCGCGACCTGTACACCTTCATGCGCGCCCTCCTGGGCAACCAGCTGCTCAGCCCCGGGATGACCGATGCGATGCTGACCCCCAAGCCGGCGCTGGGATCCACGGCGTACGGCTACGGCATCCAGCTTCTCTCGCCCAGCGGGAACATCGTCGGGCACACCGGCGGAGGGCCGGGCGTCTCTGACTTCGTCGCCGTGCACCGGCCCAGCGGGACCTTTACCGTCGCCCTCTCCAACCTGGCCGGCGAGACGGGTGCGCTCGTGCGCCGGGGCCAGTCGCTCCTGGGGCACCGGGAGCAGCCGCCCGCACCCGCCGCGGGGGCTCCCGCCGCACCGCCGCAGGGGGGGCGTCCGCCGTTCATGGGGGCCGTGGAGTCGCTCGTCGCGGCGATCGCCGATCCCAGCCCCACCCGGGTGCGCGCGTTCGCGGACGCGCGCATGACCCCCGAGTACCGTGACTCCAGGTCCCTCGAGGAACACGCGCGGCAGATCCAGGAGATGGGGAGGGTGCTCGGGCGGCCGGAGCTCGTGCGGCTGGTGCTGGTCTCGCCGACGGAGCGGCGCGCCGTCCTGCGCTCCAGCGTGAACGGCGAGCGCTATCGCGTAAACTTCACCGTGAGCGCGGAGATGCCCCGGAAGATCGCGGGGATGTCGATGCCGGCGGGTGCGGGATCGTAAGCGTCTCGATCGCCTCGAAACTCTTGCGCGCTTGTCGGAATCCTTTCTACTTGGACGGCAGCGATACGGGATTCGGCCAAACTGTCATTCGGAGAGGGTGTTGCCAAACCTCCCGGCCCCCGCATCCAGCAAGGTCATCCTGAGGGGGCGCTCGCGCGCAACGATAAGCATCACAATTGCTTGCGCGCGACCGAAAGACCTTCTCTCCGCTCACCAGGGACACGGGCCCGCGGGAAAACCCGGCCCCCACGGTTCAAGGTCCTTCGGTCGGCGCCAAACCAGGTCGTG
Organism: Longimicrobium sp.; assembly: GCA_035635315.1. Classification (GTDB taxonomy): domain Bacteria; phylum Gemmatimonadota; class Gemmatimonadetes; order Longimicrobiales; family Longimicrobiaceae; genus Longimicrobium. Next base: position 1,535 of record DASQBH010000519.1, on the reverse strand, counting down.
AGAACCGTTGCGGCGCGGCGCCTCCCCCAGGATGACTGTTTGCGGGGAGGCGCCGCGCGAGGCGCCGGATGATCGAACGAGAGGAGTCGGGCGATGCGGGCTTTCGCACCAGAACCCAGATCATCTCAGCAGACTCCGGCGGCCAGGAATCCGCCGTCCAGCCGGATGCGCGCTGGGCAGGGCGAGGAGAGGAGCGAGCTCCCGGATCCGCAGAGGACGGTTGGAGGCCAGGCCGTACAGCGGTCGCCGGGGATTGATCGTGAGCGCTTTGAAGTCGATCCGGAGATTACGGGTGTAAACCCTCGTTCCGGCTTCGATTTCAGCCGGATATCCGTGTATCCCAGGACGCCGAACGACGTGCCGTTCGACGCCGACGCGCCAGCGCTCCGCAAGAACGGCACGCTCCACCGCGACGCGGCGGGACCGGGACCCGGGGTCGCGCCGGAAGTCGTGCACGAGGTGCTTCGGGGGCCGGGCCGGCCGATCCCGGCCGACGCGCGACGCGACATGGAAGCGCGCCTGGGCCACAGCTTCGCGGACGTGCGCGTCCACACCGACGCGCGTGCCGGTGCGTCGGCGGAGGCGGTGGCCGCGCACGCCTACACGGTGGGCCGGCACGTCGTCTTTGCTCCGGGGCGCTTCGATCCAGGGTCCGCGCCCGGGCGGCGACTGCTGGCGCACGAGCTGGTACACGCGGCGGGCCATCCGCCGGGGGCGCCGACGCCCTCGGGCGACCTCCGCATCAGCACGCCAGGCGAGGCGGCCGAACGGCACGCCGTCGCCGCGTCGGAAGGGTCCGGCGTCCCCGCCGCGGCCCCCGTCGCCGCTTCACCAGCCCACCTGTTCCGGCAGTCCGGCGGTGTCGTCGTCCTTACCGGCGTCACCGTCAACCCTGACCTGGTTACGGTTCCGCCGGCCGCCGGCCTGTCGATGACCGCCGCCAAGACCCCCGCGAACGCGTCCGGCGTGACGTTCTCCCTCGTCGGCGACAACGCCACCATCGCCGCCGGGACGACGATCAACCGCACCACCGGCGCGATAAGAGTGGCGGCGGGGCAGACGGGTGGCAGCGCCCACGTCGAGGCCAGCCAGACCGTGACGGGGCCCGGAGGGGCTTCGACCACGACCACGTATCCGGCCGATTTCAATTTCACCGCCATCCCGTCCGGGATCACCAGCACCTCCGCGTCGCCCAGTGGGCTCACCGGCTCCTACGGCGGCGACTTCACGCACACGTTCACCTCCCCGGCAGGCGGGCAGACGGCGCTGGAGAAATCCCACGTCAACGAGCGGTTCCCAGGGGCGAGCGGCACGGCGCTCACCGTTGCCGGCACGCTCGGCACCGTGAACGTCACGGTCAACAACCCCAACTCCCCGACCGACGGCTGGGACCTGGACTCCGCGGGAACGATGGTGGACCATGATCGCGTGACGTGGACCCACACCATGGATGCCCGGCCTTTCGTGGCCAACGCCTCCCATCCGTCGCCCAATCCCGGGCTGCCACAGGCACTCACCGCGACCCAGAACTTCCG
>DASQBH010000518.1:0-2185 GCA_035635315.1 Longimicrobium sp. | reverse complement strand
GACGGGGGCATTGAGGCGCGGCGATGGAGATCGAACGGGCGTCCAACGCGGCCCGCCCGCACGACAAGCCTTCCTTCCGTTCTCCCTCCCCCACGCAGTTTGTGGGGGAGGGCCGGGGAGGGGGGCGCCCGCCCCTCGCGCCGCACCTGCCGGAAGCGCGCGGCACCGTCCCCACCCCTCCCCCGCAGTTTGGGGGAGGGGTCGACGGCCGTTGCGAGGAACGAGCAAAAGGCCCGGCGGGGGAGAGGGCCTCCCCCGTCGCGGACGGGGCGTGGTGCGGAGATTGCCTGTTCCCGCGGCCCGGCTGATACGCAGGGATGTCTCAGCCGCGAAACGCGTTGGCACTCCGACTTGCCTGACCTGATGCTGAAGAGATTCATCCCGGCCGTCGCGCTGGTGTTCGCCATGGCCGATTGCCTGGATTCGCAGCGCACTCCCGCCGCGCTGGGCGACCGCGCGCTGTACGAAAGCGCGGCGCGCACGGCGTACGCGTACGTGGAAGCCAACTACAACCCCGCGACGGGGTGGATCAACTCCGTGGAGGGCTACAACTTCACCACGGTGTGGGACATCGGCAGCGGGCTGATCGCGCTCTACTGCGCCGACCAGCTGGAGCTGCTGGACGGCGACGAGTACGACCGGCGGATGCGCCGCGCTCTGCAGTCGCTGATCGAAGCGCGGCTCTTTGAGAACGTGGCCTTCAACAAGAGCTACTCGACCACCACCGGGCAGATCGCCGGGCGGGCGGGGCAGGAGTCGACGACGTCGGAGCGCGGCTACGGCTGGTCGGTGATCGACATCGGCCGGCTGCTGAACGTGCTGCGGGTGATCGACGCCAACCAGCCGCAGTACCGCGACCTGATGACGCAGATCGTGGGGCGGCTGGACTACTCGCGCCTGATCCGCGACGGCTACCTGCGCGGCGAGGACCTGGACTCGCGCGGGCGGCTGCGGCGCTACCAGGAGGGTCGCGTGGGCTATGAGCAGTACGCCGCCAACGGCTTCGCCCTCTGGGGGCAGCAGGCGCCGCTCGCGCTGAACGTGCGGCAGAACACGCGCGAGGTCACGGTGCTGGGCATCCCCCTGCTGCGCGACGTGCGGCCGGAGTACCACCTGACCAGCGAGCCGTTCGTGATGATGGGGCTGGAGACGGGGTGGACGGGGGAGATGCGCGACCTGGCCTGGCGGGTGCTGGCCGCGCAGGAGGCCCGCTGGCGCCAGACGGGCACCGTGACCATCGTCAGCGAGGACGCGCTTACGGGTCCGCCGTACTTTCTGTACTACTCGGTGCACGGCGACGGCCGCGAGTTCCTGGTGGAGCCGCCCGCCGGCGCGCCCAGCGGCCCCCGCCCGCGCACGGTGAGCACCAAGGCGGCGTACGCCTGGCACGCGCTGCTCCCCAGCGCGTACACGTGGGCTGGCGTGCAGCGCGTGGAGGGCGCCCGTGCCCAGGGCGGCTGGGGCTCCGGCGTGTTCGAGGAGAGCGGACGCGTCTCCGGCGCACCCAACATCAACACCACCGCCGTGGTGCTTGAGGCCGCGCTCTACTACGCCCGCGGTCGCCCGCTCCTGGAGCCCGCCGCCGGCGCTCCGCAGGTGCCCACGCAGCCCGCGGCGGCGGCTCCGACGGCTCCAGAGACGGCTCCGGCGGACTCGGCTGCGGTGACGCCGTAGGGCCTCAGCCGGCTCGGGCCCTGACCCGCTCGGGCCTTCACCCGCTCGCTTGGGCTCGCACCCTCTCCCACAAACTGCGTGGGAGAGGGGATAAACGTCGCGAAAACCTCCGTGGCGTTTCCGCAGGTGAAGCCTGTGCGGCGAGCGAGCCGATCATCCGCATCACCGCAACGAAAAACACCCCCCGATCCAATGCGGACCGGAGGGTGTTCGCATTTGCGGAGCGCGTGGCTCAGCCGGTGTAGGTGATGGTGTGCTCTTCGCCGGCGTCGATCTGGATGCCGCGGTAGTCGTCGCCGATACCGTACTCGTCCACCACGCGCACGTCCCAGCAGCCCAGCAGCATGATCGGTATGCAGGTAGAGCGGGAGGGGCCATGACGGCGGGATTCGAGCCGCGCCACGCGGCGCGAGCGTCGTAAACAAATGGCGCAAGACTGCATACACCCCGCCGGACCGTCAACCCCACACCTCATCAGGCCCCATCCCCGTTCACCCGTTCACCCGTTCAC
>DASQBH010000517.1:0-7774 GCA_035635315.1 Longimicrobium sp. | reverse complement strand
GCCCGCAGGACGACTTCTTTCAGTTCGTGAACGGCGGCTGGATCCGCAACACGCAGATCCCAGCCGACCGCACCAGCACGGGCACCTTTCTGCTGCTGCGCGACAACGCGCAGGCCGCCCTGCGCGCCATCATCGACTCCGTGTCGGCGGCGCCCAACGCGGCGGGCAGCGAGGGGCAGAAGGTGGGCGACCTGTACCGCAGCTTCATGGACACGGCCCGCATCGAGCAGCTGGGCGTGACCCCCGTGCGGGGCGACCTGCAGCGCATTGCGGCGGTGACCGGGCGCGAGCAGTACCCGCAGCTGTTCGCCTCCATGCGCCGCATGGGCGTGGGCACGCCGTTCACCTTTGGCGTGCAGCAGGACCAGGGCAACTCGTCGCGGTACGCCGTTACGGTAAGCCAGTCGGGGCTGGGGCTGCCGGACCGCGACTACTACCTGACGGACAACGAGCGCAACACCACCATTCGCCAGGCGTACACCACGTACCTGGAGACGCTGTTCCGCCTGGCCGGCAACGCCGACGCGGCGGGCGCGGCGCGGCGGGTGCTGGCGTTCGAGACGGCGCTGGCGCGCGTGCAGTGGGACCGCACCCGCAACCGCGACCGCAACGCCACCTACAATCCCACGGCGCTGCCGGCCCTGCAGGCCCGCACCCCGGGCTTTCAGTGGGCCTCGTACCTTTCCGCCGCGGGGCTGCCGGCGCTGGACAGCGTGATCGTGCGCCAGCCGGACTACTTCAACGCCGTGGACGGCCTGCTGGCCGCCACGCCGGTGGACGACGTAAAGGCGTACCTATCGGCGCGCCTGCTGGACGGGGCCGCGCAGTACCTGAGCCGTGACTTTCGCGAGGCGCGCTTCGCCTTTCGCGGCCGCGTGCTCAGCGGGCAGGAGCAGGACCGCCCGCGCTGGCAGCTGGGCGTGACGGCGGTGGAGGGCGCGCTGGGCGAGGCGGTGGGCAAGCTGTACGTGCAGCGCCACTTCTCGCCGGAGAGCAAGGCGCGCATGGAGGAGCTGGTGGACAACCTGATGGCGGCGTACCGCGAGGCCATCGACGAGCTGGAGTGGATGAGCCCGGCCACCAAGGCGCAGGCGCAGGACAAGCTGGCCAAGTTCGACGTGAAGATCGCCTACCCCGACGAGTGGGAGGATTACTCGGCGCTGGAGATTCGCCCCGACGACCTGCTGGGGAACGTGCGGCGGGCCAACGCGTTCGAGTACGCGGACATGATCGGCCGCCTGGGCAAGCCGGTGGACCGCACCGAGTGGGGGATGACCCCGCAGACGGTGAACGCGTACTACAACCCGGTGAACAACGAGATCGTGTTCCCGGCGGCCATCCTGCAGCCCCCGTTCTTCAACCTGCAGGCGGACGACGCGGTGAACTACGGGGCCATCGGCGCGGTGATCGGCCACGAGATCAGCCACGGCTTCGACGACCAGGGGCGCAAGAGCGACGGCCAGGGCAACCTGCGCGACTGGTGGACGCCGGAAGACGCCGCCGCCTTCGAGCAGCGCGCCACCATGCTGGCGGAGCAGTACGGCGCCTACGAGCCGCTGCCCGGCGCCCGGGTGAACGGGCGGCTTACGCTGGGCGAGAACATCGGCGACGTGTCGGGCGTGGCCGTGGCCTACCGCGCGTACAAGAAGTCGCTGCAGGGGCGCGAGGCGCCGGTGATCAGCGGCTTTACGGGCGACCAGCGCTTCTTTCTGGGTTACGCGCAGGTGTGGCGCACCATGTACCGCGACCCGGCGCTGCGGCAGATGCTGCTGACCGATTCGCACTCGCCCGGGATGTACCGCACCAACGGCGTGCTGGCGAACCTTCCGGCCTTCTACGAGGCGTTCAACGTGCGCCCCGGCGACAAGATGTACCTGCCGCCCGAGCGCCGCGTGAAGATCTGGTAATCCGCGCCTTCGGGATGGATTGAGAAGCCCCGGCCTGCACTGCGCAGGCCGGGGCTTTTCGTCAGGAAGTCATCCGGGAATACAGCAGATAATCTGATTTCCTGAGGGAGCGCCACACCGAAACCTGAACCTTCACAACCACTTGCGCGCGACCGAAGGATCTCGCCGGCACAACCGTGGGGTCGGCTGCATGCCGCAATTCCGGCCCCGACGCAGCCGAGAGAAGATCCTTCGGTCGCGCGCCGACTCCCGTGCCAGCCGTCAAGGCTCGCACGGCGCTCCCTCAGGAAGTCAACGCTCTTTTCCTGGATCCAAAGATCACGTGCAATCACTGCCATCCGCGAAAGGCGGGGAGCCGGCGGCTGGGGTCGAACCAGCGTCCAGCCGGTTACGAGCCGGCTGCTCTACCACGCTGAGCTACGCCGGACCCCCCGACTTTCACGGATCTGCTCCGGCACCCGGGGTCGAACCGGGGGCCACCCGGTCCGAGAGCCGGGCGCTCTACCACGCTGAGCTATACCGGAGCAGGTACCTGCGGCTTTCCCGAAAACCAGCCCAGCTTGCGCAGCATGTCGGCCAGGAACGGGTTGGCCACCGTAACGCCGTGCACAAGTTCGGGCGTGGGGCGAAACGGCGCAACCGCCCCGTGCGGCCGCGGCGCAATCCACCCGGTCTTACGCGGGTCCACGCCGTGGCGGCGGCACGCCACGATGACCATCTCACGCGTGCACGTCTCCTGGCCGGAAAGCACGCGCCACGGCAGCGGCAGCTCGTTCCACACGAACAGGTTGCGGTCGGGCTCGGTGCCTTCGGCGCGGTGCCACGCGGCTACGTCGCCGGCGATCAGGCGCATGGCCTTGCCGGGGAGCTGCCGGTCCAGCAGGTCCTCCATCCCCAGCGCGTACAGCAGCCCGATCCAGTTGTCGCGCGCGGTGTTCCACGCGCCCGCCGTGTTGTTCCAGGTGGTGCTGTCGTTGCCGCGCCTCACCACCATCGTCCACTGGTCGATGGCGGAGCGGGTCCACGTCTCCTCCAGCACCGCCGCCACCTCCTGCAGCACGGCGTACCAGCGCCCCAGCAGCTCGCCCGCCTGCCGCTCGGAAAGGTGGCGAAAGACCTCCACCCGCGGATACACGTGGGCCACGGTCCACCAGGCGGCGGACGGATTGCGCTCGCAGCGCTGAAAGAGCATGGCGGCGACCTCGTCGTACGCGCGCTGCTGGCCGTCGATGGTGAACTCCGAGCGCAGGTTGCGGCGCGCCGTGTAGTACGCCGCGAACGCCGCCGCGTCGCGGTCCACGGCGAACTCGTCCCACGAGAGCCGCGAGGCAAGCCCCGACTTGCCCACCATCCGCAGATCCCGCTTGCGAATCTCCAGGACCAGGCGCTGCAGCTTGGCCTCCATCCGCGCCAGCAGGCGAAAGCGCTTGTTGTAGCCGCGGCGTGACAGGTCGATCCCCAGCTCCTTTCGCCGGCTGTGGGGCAGGCGATCATCGCGATAGTCGCTCTGGCCGTAGACCTTGCCGATCTCCTGGCTAATGGTGCGGATGAACGCCTCCACCGCGTCAGGGTTGGAGCAGAGGTCCTGGTTGAGCGGATACGCCGTGCGAAAGAGCTCGCAGGCGCGGGCCACCTGACGGTCTGCCCCCACGGGCTTCGCGAACTCCTGCGCCATGGACGTAAAGCCGAAGAGCCGGCGCTTGAGCGAGCCGCGCGCCGCTCGCTCCAGCACGCGCGCCTCCCGCGGCGTGAGCGAATCGCCCAGCAGCTCGCGGATGGTCTCCGCCACGTCCTCGGGCCTGCGCCGCGCCGACAGCGACGCGTACAGCTCCCGCAGCGCCGCCTCGTCCGGCTCCATCGTCATCTCGTTTGCGCTCATCGTTCAGTATCGCAGCAAGTCCACAGACGCGCGGTGACGGGCCCTCTCCCCCGCCAGGCCTTTCGCTCGTTCCTCGCGACGGCTGGCGACCCCTCCCCCAACCCCGGGGGAGGGGTTGGGTGGGGCCGGCTCAGGGGCGCGGCGACAAACATCAAACTGTACCCGCCGGCGCCCCCCATCCCCGGCCCTTCCCCCACAAACAGCGTGGGGGAAGGGAGAATTCGATCCCGCTTCGGGAGGCCTACGTCCGCATCATCGGTTGCGGTCGTGCACCTTTCCACACCCTCACAGGCGCGGATCCACCGGCTCCGACTCCAGGGCCAGGACGCCGAACACGCACTCGTGCACGCGGCGCAGGGGCTCGCCGCGAACGAAGCGCTCCAGCCCCTCGATGCCCAGCGCGAACTCGCGCATGGCCAGCGAGCGCTTGGCGCCCAGGCCGCGGCTGCGCAGCCGCTCCAGGTTCTGCGGCACGGTGTACTCCGGGCCGTAGATAATGCGCAGGTACTCGCGGCCGCGACACTTTACCGCCGGCTGCACCACGCCGCGGCGGCCGCGCGCCACGAACTCCATCGGCTTTACCACCATCCCCTCGCCGCCCGCGCCCGTCATCTGCTCCCACCAGGCGATGGTGGCGGCCTGGCTGTCCGGGTCCGTGACGTCCACCACGCGGTGCTCGGTGGCGTACAGCAGCCGGTCCGATGCGGCGCGGATGCGGCCGATGGCGTCCATGTGCCACAGGTGGTCGCGCTCCGTGTGCACGGCGCCCTCCGTGGCCAAGACGTGGAAGGGAGCCAGGCGCAGATCATCCACCGATTCCACCGGCCAGCAGTAGCGCTCGTACGCCTGCACGTACGCCCCCGCCAGCGCCTGCCGCTCGGCGAACTTCACGCGGAGGCCGTCCACCGGCGCGCCGCGTTCCTCCGCGCGCCGCAGGACGTCGGCTACCTCCCCCAGCGCGCCGCGCGCGGCGGCGCCCACGGCGGCGTACTGGCCGCGGATGAGCTCCTGCGCCTTGGCGGACCACGGCATCAGCTCGCAGTCCAGCACGGCCCAGTCCGTCCCCATCGCCTCCCAGACCCCCGCGGCCGTCATGGCGTCGGCCAGAATCTCCAGCGCCTGCGACTCCAGCGCGCCGTCGTCGAAGAAGCGGCGGCCGGTGCGGGTGTAGACGATGCCGATTCCTTCATCCACCACCCCGAAGCGCCGCCGCGCCGTATCCTCATCGCGGCAGACCACGACCACGGCGCGCGAGCCCATGTGCTTCTCCTCGCAGACGATGCGCGGAATCCCCTCGTTGCGGTAGTACGCGAACGCCTCCGCCGGGTGCTCCAGCAGGCCGGGCTCGGCCGTGGTGGCGGAGGGCGACATGGTGGGCGGCAGGTAGACCAGCCAGCGCGGGTTGGCGGCAAAGCGGCTCATCACCTCCAGCGCCGCGGCCGCGTTCTCCTCGCGGATGGTGACGCGGCCGGCCAGGCGCGTCTGCACGATGCGCTTGCCGGTGACGTCTTCCAGCTCCAGCAGCTCGTCCTGCCGCTGCTGCATGGTGAGCGCCGGCGCCGCCTCTTCCGGGGCCAGAAAGGGGCGCGCGGGCTCGGCGTAGGTGTGGGCGGCGGGAACGGACACCAGCTCGCGCTCCGGCCAGCGCAGCGCCGTCAGCCGCCCGCCGAACACGCAGCCGGTGTCGATGTTGATCGTCCGGTTCAGCCACTCCGGCTCGGGGACCGGGGTGTGGCCGTAGACGACGGACGCCTTGCCGCGGTACTCCGCCGCCCAGTTGTAGCGCACGGGCAGGCCGAACTCGTCGGTCTCGCCCGTGGTCTCGCCGTACAGGGCGAACTCGCGCACGGCGCCGGAGCCGCGCCCCTGCAGCTCTTCCTTGAGCCCCGCGTGGGCGACGACGAGCGCGCCGCCGTCCAGCACGTAGTGGCTCACCAGCTTGTCCAAAAAGTCGGCGATGCGCGTGCGGAACTCCGGCGCCTGCGCCTCCAGCTCCGCCAGCGAGCGGTCCAGGCCGTGGGTGATGCGCACGTCGCGGCCGCGCAGCGCCTTGACCAGCTTGATGTCGTGGTTGCCGGGCACGGCCAGCGCGCTGCCGGCCTCCACCATCGCCATCACCGTGTTGAGGACGTGGACGATGCGCGGCCCGCGGTCCACCAGGTCGCCCACGAACACCGCCTTGCGCCCCTGCGGGTGCCGGCGCACGCCGTCCGCATCCACCGCGTAGCCCAGACTCTCCAGCAGCGCGTCCAGCTCGTCGCCGCAGCCGTGCACGTCGCCGACAACGTCGAAGGGGCCGTGCTCGTGACGCCGGTCGTTCCACAGCGGCTCGCGGATGATGGACTGCAGCGCATCCGCCTGCGCCTCGTCCAGCACAAAGACGTGGCGAAAGCCCTCGCGCCGCAGCTCGCGGATGGACTTGCGCAGCTGCTGGGTCTGGCTGGCGATGGCGTGCGGCGGCACCTGCCGGTCCGTGCGCTCGCGGTTGCGCGCCTGGCACACGCGCTCGGGCACGTTCAGCACGATGGCCACCGGCAGCACGTGCGTCTCGCGCGCGATGGCCACCAGCGGCTTGCGCGCGGCGGACTGCGTGTTGGTGGCGTCGATGACGGTGAGCCGTCCCGCCCGCAGCCGCGTGCGGGCGACGAAGTGCAGCACCCCGAATGCCTCGGTGGTGGCGGATTGGTCCGTCTCGTCGTCCGCCACCATGGCGCGAAAGAAGTCCGACGACAGGATCTCCGTCGGCCGGAAGTGCCGCCGCGCGAACGTGCTCTTGCCGCACCCCGACGCCCCCACCAGCACCACCATCGACAGGTTGGGGATGCGGATGGTGGCTGCGGGAGACGTCCGTTCGCCGTCGGTGGATCGATCGGATCGATGCTGCTCGGTGATATCGGTCATGTACCTGCGTGGTTCATCAAAAGGGACCAGTTGTGGCGGTCGCCTCCAAGGAGCGAATGATGCTCATCGCGATTCTGGTCCGGCAACGTGCCGTCCGCCGGCGGGAGCGAATGAATTCGCCGCTGGAAATTCGCAAAGTCCGCCTGCGCGGACTCGGCGGCCGGGCGGTGTGCGGCGTCCCATGCGCCTGCGCGTCCGCAACCGGGACGTTGCCGCCGGGTCCCAACGGAGCGAATGAATTCGCGGCAACAACGTCACACAGTCCGCCTGCGCGGACTCGGCGGCCAGATGGTGTGCGGCGTTCCAGGCACCTGCGCGTCCGCAACCGGGGAGAGGCGGGCTGCACCTCGCGTTTGTAGCGCCCGGCACTTGCGGCTACAGTCCGCGCAGGCGGACTTCGCGCTTTTCCAGCGGCGAATTCATTCGCTCCCGCGGACTCGGCGGCCCGGCGGCATGCGGCGCCCCGCGCACCTGCGCGCCCGCAACCGGACGAGCCCTCCTGGCAGGTTCGCCCCGTCGGGCCTGGTCCGTCAGTCCATCCGCGTGAAGATGGCCATCTGCGTGGGCGAGCCGACTTCCGCGTCCTCCGGGCCCACGGGGGCGTAGCGGACGGTGTAGCCGAAGCGTTCGGCCACGCCGCCCGCCCACGCCTGCAGCTGTGCGCGCGTCCACTCGAAGCGGTGGTCGCGGTGCCGAAAGTCGCCCGCGGGGAGCGACGGCCAGCGCACGTTGTACTCGGCGTTGGGCGTGGTGAGCACGACCGTCTGCGGGCGCGCGTGCTCCCACAGCACCCGTTCGAACGCGGCCAGCCGCGGCGGGTCCATGTGCTCGACCACCTCCACCACGGCTGCGGCGTCGTAGCCCTCCAGCCGCCGGTCGCGGTACATCAGCGAGCCGTGCATCAGGCGGATGCGGTTGCGCTGGCGCGGCGGCAGCCGGTCCAGCCGCAGCCGGTCGGCCGCGATCTCCAGCGCGCGGTGCGAGACGTCCATTCCCACGATCTCGTCGAACGCGGGCTCGTCCATCAGCATCCGCAGCAGACGCCCCTCGCCGCACCCCAGGTCCACCACGCGCCGGGCGCCGCTGC
>DASQBH010000516.1:0-2138 GCA_035635315.1 Longimicrobium sp. | reverse complement strand
GGTGAAGCCGGAATGGTGGGTCACGGAGCGCTGCGGCGGGAAAGGGGTTGCCAGAAAAAATGCGGATGGCCCCCTGCCGCGCGTCCATCCCTCTCCCGTTCCCGACGCCCCCAGGGAAGTCTGGTGCGCCGCGCCGCGGGTGACGTGCGGGACACGGTGTCGCGCGTGGCGAGCTCGCGACGGTTCCGGGGGTGCGGAGCGGGCAGCCCGGTGCGCGATGGGCCGAGTCGTTTTTCGGGATACGCACACGCCGCTCGGGAACCCGGCGGACCGGATCACCCGATGCGCGATCTTCGGCAGTCCGAACCGGCGCTCCCTGTCCGTCTGGCCTGACGACCAGTCGGGGTGATGGGGAGACTCCGATCCACCGGGAGTGGGGCTTGATGATGCGGAACGTCCGGCGAGGTGGATGAGGGATGGAACCGGTCGCGCGCCGTCTGCCCGCGGAGGCCCGCCTGCACCTGCTCGCCGCGATGGGGGCGGATGGGGACGAAGCGTTCCGCGCGATCCTGGACGAGCGGATCGAGTGGGCGGACGTGATCGCGCTTGCCCAGCGCGACCGGGCGAACGCGGCGCTCTGGAGGCGCGTCTGCGCCGCGGGAGCCGAGCGCGTTCCGCCGGAGCCGCGCGAGCGCCTGCGGCGCCTGGCGATGGTGGCCGCCTTTCGCCAGGGGCGGCTGGAGGCGCGGCTGGGCGCGGCGCTGGACGCACTGGCGGCGGAGGGGATCCCGGTGCTGCTGCTGAAGGGCGCCGCGCTCGCCGCCGGCGTCTACGGCTCCTTCGCCGAGCGGCCGATGGCGGACCTGGACCTGATGGTGCCCGCGGAGCGCGCCGCCGCCGCCCATCGCCGGCTGCGGGCGGACGGCTGGGTGCCGGCGGACGGAACGGAGGGCGCACTGGACGCGCTCTACGCCGCACACCACCACCTGGCGCCGCTGCTGGACGCGGAGGGGAGCGGCGTGGTGCTGGAGGTGCACGCGCGGCCGCTGCCCCCGGGGCACCCGTTCGCGTTCGGCGCAGCGGAGATGTGGCGTGACGCGGTGCCCGTGCGCGTGGGCGGACGCACGGCGCTGGCCCCCTCGGCGCCGCACCAGCTGCTGCACCTGTGCCTGCACTTTGCCTGGGCGCACGCGCTGCGCTCCGCCGCCTGGCGCACCCTGCGCGACGTGCGGACGCTGGCGGCGCAGGACCCGCCGGACTGGCCCGCCTTCACGGCGCTGGCCCGGGACACGCGCGGCGCCAGCTGCGCCTGGTGGACGCTGCGGCTGGCGCGCGGGCTGATGGAGGCCGCGGTCCCCGCGCGGGCGCTGGACGACCTGCGGCCACGCCTGAGCGAAGCGGCGGCCCGGGGGCTGGAGCGCCACTTCGCCGCGGCCCTCTTCGGGGGCGCGGACTGTCCCTCGCCCTGGCTGCAGCGGCGGCTGTGGGAGATGGCCATCCGCCCGGGCGCCCACGGCCACGGCCCCGCGCGCCCCTGGCTGCGCGACGGGGAGTTCGCCGCCGCCGGCGTCGCCCCCGCCCAGGCGGCGGAGCGCGCCGGCGCCCCCTCCTGGCACGACCTCACCGGCTGGCACCGCTGGCTCTCCGCCGTCCGCGCCTGACCCGAGGCAGCCGTCCGAATCCGCTGGCCCGGGGAGCGGATCACGATCGCCAAAGAGCCCACATCCACGGCAACGCGAGATGCGGAGAACCTTCTTTTCTCACTACGCCTTCACGGCCGTCGGGAAGACGACCGTTCTGGCGGCGGATGGGATCCGGAATCACTCCATGGCGAGCGCCTGCGCCATGGCGGCGGCGCACCGTCCCAGGCGCGCATAGGCCGCCTCCAGCACGTCGGCGTCCTGCTCCCACGGGTCGCGGACGGCGCGGGTGCGAATGGGGAGCGGGTCCAGGTCGCCCATCACCAGCACCCGCTCGCGCCGCACCGCGAAGCGCAACCGCAGCCGCCATCCCTGCCGCGGCTCCATCACCACGATCAGCGACGCGCCGTACACCGCCGCGTGGGTCAGCAGGGCCGAGCGGTGGGCGGCCAGGTCCACCCCCCGCCGCTCCGCCGCCCGCAGCGCCGGCTCCGGCGCGGGACGCCCCGGCCCCACGAACCCCGCCGACCGCACCTGGACCGCGACCCGCGTCTCCGG
>DASQBH010000515.1:0-3290 GCA_035635315.1 Longimicrobium sp. | reverse complement strand
GTCCACCTCCACCTGCCCGAAGTCCGGGTTCACGGTGGCGTCCAGCGTCATGTTGCTGCTCAGGCGGTACTTGAGGTCCACCCCCACGTCCATCCCGTACTCGCGGTCTTCGCGAAACGGGTTGGCGCCGCGCTCCACGTTCTCCGCGCGGGTGACGGCGTACGGCAGCACCTCCAGCCGCTTGCCGGTGGGGATGCGCTCCAGTCCGGCCAGGTGGCCAAAGCGGGGGATGCCGCCCGGCTGGTCGCGCGGGGTGAACGACCAGACGGAGAACTCCTGGTTGCGGGCGATCTGCCGCTCCACCTGCAGCCCCCACGTCTGCACCGGCGCGGCGCTGAAGCGCATCTGGCTGAAGGGGATGCGCATCTCCGCCACCCACCCGCTGTCGCTCACCGACGTCTCCGCCTCCCACACCGGATCCCACGAGTCGTCCTCGCTGCCGTCCTGGGCGCGCGTCTGGTCGCGCCGCACGCCGGCCGGGTTCACCTCGAAGCCCACGGCCGTGCGGTGGTCGTGGTTGCTGTCCAGGATCACCGTAAGCCAGTCCGACGCCGACATGCTCATGTCGCGCCGCCCCAGCCGCGACCGCACCGCCTGCCGGTCGTGCAGCCGCGCGCCGATGTACAGCGCCTGGTCGTCGTACAGAACCCGGATCTCCGTGCGCTCCGTGGCGGGCTGCCCCTCCTGCGGGTCCAGCTGCCGGAACTCGGTGATGGGGGTGGCCGCGGCCCACGCCGCGTCGTCCAGCGAGCCGTCGATGCGAATGGGCTGCGTGGTCCGCGTGGCCGCGGCCTCCGGCGGCTCGGGCGCGGGGGTGCGCGGGGCGGCCGCGGGCTGCTGCGCGGCGGCGGGGGCCGCGGCGCACGCCAGCAGCAGGGTTACGGCGATCTTCTTCATGCAGGGGTACGGCTGAAGGCGGGTGGTTGCCGGCGGTGGGGCGGGCCGAGCGATGAGATGCCTCGAACGGCCAAAAGGTTTGTCGCGCGCGCGGGACCGCGGCGATGTGGATCCGGATCGGGGAGCAACGGCGGAGAGGACTTCCGGCGCACTGCTATTTTCCCAGCAGGTGCTAGTGTACTAGCAGCACATCACACCGTCAAGAATCTCGACGGCAACGTGAGCCCCGGCTCCGGGGCGTCCGACGGCCGATCGGCTGCCTGGTAGACACACGAGCGTGCGCCGGACCCTCATCCGGAGGAAACAGACGGCTTCCCGGCGGGAGAATCGCAAGCAGGCAAAGGTCATCGTGGGATTGGGTTGCACGCCGCGCATCGCCGGAACCGTACCCACGTTCATCATATTCTGAACATCGTTTACAGACACATTTCAGTGCATTGGGGCATTGATTGCACCATTTCGAATCACCGTACACTCCGGCTGTTTTTGGCAAGATCAACCGGAACAAGAGTTTACAACCCGTACAATTAGGCCTTTCCGTTGCACGGAAGAGCGGTACGCCTCTCGTCGCGCTGATGAGAGGCTGCCCCCCCAACCCGGAAAAGGTCCCATGCACCATCGTACCGCTGCACTGCTGGGAGGAATGGTCGCCGCGCTGGCCGCGTGCTCCGACCAGAGCCCGGCACCCCTCGCGCCGGAATCGACGCCGGCACCCCTGCTCAACGCCGCCCACGGAGGCAATGCCATCCGGGACCAGTACATCGTGGTCTTCAAGGAGGGCGCGTCACCCCGCGCCGGCGCCGCGGCGGTGGGCGCCAACCCGCGGCACGTGTACCAGGCCGCGCTCAACGGCTTTGCCGCCACGCTGAACCCGGCCCAGGTAGAGGCGCTGCGCAAGAACCCCAACGTGGACTACATCGAGCAGGACGTGGTGATGTCGGCCACCGGCACCCAGAGCTATCCCACGTGGGGGCTGGACCGCATCGACCAGCGCTACCGCCCGCTCAACAGCACCTACACCTACGGCCGCACCGGCGCCGGGGTGAACCTGTACGTCATCGACACCGGCATCCGCTTTTCGCACACCGAGTTCGGCGGGCGCGCCACGCCCGGGTACGACGTATTCGGCGGCGACGCCAGCGACTGCAACGGGCACGGCACGCACGTAGCCGGCACCGCCGGCGGCAGCACCTACGGCGTGGCCAAGGCCGTGAACCTGATCTCCGTGCGCGTGCTGGACTGCTACGGCAACGGCAGCACCAGCGGCGTGATCGCGGGCGTGGACTGGGTCACCCTGAACCGGGTGGGGCCGTCGGTGGCCAACATGAGCCTGGGCGGCGCGGCCAACACCTCGCTCGACAACGCGGTGCGGAACTCCCTGGCCTCGGGCGTGACGTACGTGATCGCGGCGGGCAACAACAACGCGAACGCCTGCAACTACTCGCCCGCCCGGGTCACGGACGCGCTCATCGTGGGCAACGTGAACTCCAGCGACACGCGCAACTCCACCTCCAACTACGGCCTGTGCCTGGACCTGTTCGCGCCGGGCACCAACATCACCTCGGCCTGGTACGGCAGCGACACGCAGACCAACGTCATCAGCGGCACCTCCATGGCAGCGCCCCACGTGGCGGGGATCGCGGCCATGTACCTGGAGTGGATCCCGGGCTCCGCGCCGGTGGACGTGCAGTACGCCATCGACCAGAACGGCACCTGGGACGTGGTGAGCAACAAGGGCACCAACTCGCCCAACCGCGTGGTCTACTCGGGCTTCATCCCGGCTCCGGCCAACCCCAACCCCGGACCGACCCCGCCCAGCGTGAGCCTGTACTGCGACTCCTACGGCGGCAATTGCGAGGCGTACGCCTCCGGCGGCAGCGGCACCGGGTACAGCTTCACCTGGAGCGGCGCCAGCGAAGCGTACGACGCCGACGGCTACAGCTACGCGTACCCGTACTGCTACAGCAACTTCGTCCCGGTGTCCGCGACGGTGACCGACAGCAACGGCGCCACGGCGACCGCCTCGACGTCCCACTACTGCCCCGGCGGTGGCGGCATCGAGCCCTGAACCGGAACGCTTGAGGCACATGACACGGATCGCCCCGGCTCCTCTCCAGGAGCCGGGGCGATCCCCGTCCGCAGCCATCGGCGCCGGGTTGTCGACAAGGCAGGCTCGCCGCTGCGCCTTGCTCGGGAAGTCACCTGCAGTGTTCCCGGATTCGGGATTACGCCCCCAGGTCCGTCAGGACGGCCCTTCCTGCCCCACGTGTCATCCTGAGAGAGGCGCCTCCCGAACCGTCGGAAACGCGCAGCAGCCCGTGCGCCGACCGAAGGATCTTCAACCGGAGCGCCTCGATGCCTGCCTTACACCCTCACGTCCGTCAGGACGGCCC
>DASQBH010000514.1:0-3583 GCA_035635315.1 Longimicrobium sp. | reverse complement strand
GGGATCGCCGATCGCCGGGCGCACGCGGCGCGAGGTGGAAGAGCTGATCGGCTCCTTCGCGAACACGCTCGTGCTGCGCACCGACCTTTCGGGCGACCCCACCTTCCGCGAGCTGCTGGGGCGCGTGCGCGAGGGGACACTGGGGGCGTACGAGCACCAGGAGGTGCCGTTCGAGCGGCTGGTGGCCGAGCTGCAGCCCGAGCGCTCCCTGAGCCACGCGCCGGTCTTCCAGGTGATGTTCACCCTCCAGAACGTCGACCGCTCCGGCTCCGGCCTCGCGGGGCTGCGGATGGGAGGGGTGGACGCGGAGGGGGAGACCACCCAGTTCGACCTGTCGCTCACCGCCGTCCCGCACGACGGCGGCGTCAGCGGCGCGCTGGAGTACAGCACCGACCTCTTCGACCGCTCCACCGTCCGGCGGATGCTGGGCCACCTGGAGCGGGTGCTGGAGCAGGTCGCCGCGGACGCGGACGTGCGGCTCTCGCGGCTGGTGCTGCTCGGCGAGGCGGAGCGCGCGCTCGTGCTGGAGGCGTGGAACCGCACGGACGCGGAGTACCCGGCGGACCGGTGCATCCACGAGCTGTTCGAGGCGCAGGCGGCGCGCACGCCGGACGTGGTGGCCCTGCGCTTCGAGGAGGAGTCGCTCACCTATCGCGAGCTGAACGAGCGTGCGAACCGGCTGGCGCACTACCTCGTCCGCCTGGGCGCCGGCCCCGAGGTGCGGGTGGGGATCTGCCTCGAGCGGAGCCTGGAGACGGTGGTCGCTACGCTGGCGGTGCTGAAGTCCGGCGGGTGCTGCGTCCCCGTGGACACCACCTACCCGCCGGAGCGGATGGCGCTGATGCTCGCCGACTCCGCCGTGCGCGTCCTGCTGAGCGAGGGAGAGCTCGCCTCCCCGCTGGCCGGATCGGGTCTCCACGTCATCCGTCTCGACCAGGTGGCGGAGGTGCTCGCCGCCGAGCCGGATCACCCGCCGCGGGCGAACGCGTCGGCGGGGAACCTGGCCTACGTCTTCTACACCAGCGGGAGCACGGGGCGGCCAAAGGGCGTGATGATGGGGCACCGCGAGGTGGTGCAGTACGCGGCCTGCCTCCCCGGGACAATGCCGATCGGCCCCGGCGACCGCGTGGCGCAGGCGTCGAACGCGAGCTTCGATGCGGCGGTGTTCGAGATCTGGGGTGCGCTGCTGAACGGGGCCACGCTGGTGGGCATCGGCCGCGACGTCCTTCTCTCTGCGCCGCGGCTGGGGCAGGCGTTGCGCGGGCAGGGGATCACGCACCTCTACCAGACGGCGGCGCTCTTCAACCAGCACGTGCGCGAGCAGGTGGACGTCTACGCCGGCCTGCGCCAGCTGGTCTTCGGTGCAGAGGCGGTGGGGACGGAGGGCGTGCGGGCGATGCTGCGCGAGGGAAAGCCCGCTCGCGTGCTGCACGAGTACGGGCCCACCGAGGCCACCGTGTGGTGCACGCTCGAGGAGGTGCGGGAGGTGGCGGAGGATGCGCCCACGGTCTCGATCGGGAGGCCGATCCCGAACGCGCGGGCCTACGTCCTTGACCCGGCGGGCGAGCCGCTCCCGGTGGGCGTCCCCGGCGAGCTGTGCATCGGGGGGGACGGCGTGGTGCGCGGCTACATGGGCCGGCCGGGGCTGACGGCCGGGCGCTTCGTCCCCGACCCGTTCGCCGCGGAGCCCGGCGGGCGGATGTACCGCACGGGCGACCGGGCGCGGTGGCGGGCCGAGGGGAAGCTGGAGTTCATGGGCCGCCTGGACGACCAGGTGAAGATCCGCGGCTTCCGCATCGAGCCGGGGGAGGTGGAGGCGGCGATCGTGGCGTATCCGGGGGTGCGCGAAGCCCGGGTGATGATGCGCGAGGACCAGCCGGGAGACAAGCGGCTGGTGGCGTACGTGGTCGGTGACGCGCCGGCGGAGGCGCTGCGCGCGCACCTGCGCCAGAGCCTGCCGGAGTACATGGTGCCGCAGGCGATCGTCCCCCTGGACCGGCTGCCGCTGAACGCGAACGGAAAGGTGGACCGCAAGGCGCTCCCGGCACCGGAGTACGGTGGGGCGGGGGAGACGTACGTCGCGCCGCGGACGCCGACGGAGGAGGTGCTGGCGGGGATCTGGGCGGAGGTGCTGGGGCTGGAGCGGGTGGGCGCGGAGGAAGGCTTCTTCGAGCTGGGCGGGCACTCGCTGCTGGCGACCCGCGTCGCCGCGCGCGTCCGCCAGGTCTTCGGCGTGGAGCTCCCGCTCCGCGCCGTCTTCGAGCAGTCGGTCCTCTCCGGACTCGCGGCCGAGATCGACCGTCTGCGCGGCACCGGCGCGGCGGCCGGCGAGGACGCCATCGCCCCCGCCGCGCGCGAGGGCGACCTGCCGGTGACGTTCGCGCAGGAGCGGCTCTGGTTCGTGGACGCGCTGGACCCGGGAAGCCCGGTGTACGCCATCCCGTTCTCGTACCGCCTCACCGGCCGTCTCGACGACGATGCGCTCCGCCGCGCGCTGGCCGAGCTGGTGCGCCGCCACGAGCCGCTGCGTACCACGCTCCCGGCCGTGGACGGCGTCCCCGTGCAGCGGATCGCCCCACCCCCGTCCAACTTCGACCTGCCGGTCGCCGATCTGCGGCACCTGCCGGAGGACGAGCGGCGGGCCGAGGCCGGCCGCCTGGCGGCCGAATCCTGGCAGCACCGCTTTGACCTGGCGAGTGGGCCGCTCTTCCGTGCGTCGCTCGTCCACGTCGCGGACGACGAGCACCGCCTCCTCCTCAACCTGCACCACGCCATCGCCGACGGGTGGTCGGTGGGGGTGCTGCAGGAGGAGCTCTCCGCGATCTACGGCGCCTTCTCGCGTGGCGAGCCGTCGCCGCTGCCGGAGCCCGCGCTGCAGTACGCGGACTACGCGGTCTGGCAGCGGGAGCGCCTGTCCGGTGCCGCGCTGGAGCGGCAGGTCGGCTACTGGCGGGAGCGCCTTGCGGACGCACCCGCGCTCCTGGAGCTGCCGACCGACCGTTCCCGGCCGCCGGTGGAGAGCCACCGCGGCGCGGTCGAGGGCGTAGTCATCTCGTCGGAGTTGACGGCGGAGGTGAACGCGCTGGCCCGCCGCGAGGGCGCCACGCTGTTCATGGTGCTGCTGGCCGCGCTGGACGTGGTGCTGGGACGCCTGGCCGGGCAGGAGGACGTGGTCGTCGGGACGCCGATCGCGGGGCGGACGCGGGCGGAGACCGACCGGATGGTGGGGCTCTTCCTCAACTCGCTGGCCCTGCGGACCGACCTGTCGGGCGACCCGAGCTTCCGGGAGCTGCTGGGGCGGGTGCGTGAGACCACGCTGTCCGCGTACGCGCACCAGGACGTGCCCTTCGAGCGGGTGCTGGAGGAGGTGCGTCCCGAGCGGAGCCTGGCGCACGCCCCCGTGTTCCAGGTGATGCTCAACCTGCTCAACTACCAGGACAGCGCCTTCCGCGCCGAGGGCCTGGAGGTGGCGGGGGGCGGCGCGGGCGGCGAGGTGGCCAGCAAGTTCGACCTCACGCTGTACGTGGGGGAGCAGCGGGACGCGGGGATCTACGTAAACCTGGTCTACGCCGCCGACCTCTTC
>DASQBH010000513.1:0-2448 GCA_035635315.1 Longimicrobium sp. | reverse complement strand
CCGGGCTGCAGGATCCCGCGGCGCGCGCCATCGCCCAGGCGCAGGAGGTGGGGCTGGCCGCCCGCTTTCTGGGCGGCGACGGCATCGAGGGGCTGGCGGCCATGGGCGCGCGCTACGACGGCACCGCCGTGGGCGTGCTGTTCCACGGGCAGATGTCCGATTCGGCGCGCGCCTTTGTGCAGCGGTACCGGGCGCGCTACAAGGAGGATCCCGACTCGCAGTCGGCGCTGGCGTACGACGCCGTGCGGCTGCTGGCGCGGGCGCTCCAGGCGGGGCACCGCGACCCGGCCTCCATCCGCCGCTGGCTGGAAGGGGTGGGCGCGGAGCGGGGCGGCTCGCCCGCCTTTGAAGGGGTGGCGGGGAGAGTGGCATTCGACCAGAACGGAGATCCGGTGAACAAGCGGTTCACATTGGGAGTGATTCGCGGGGGCGGCATCGTGCTGCCGGAGGCGGGGCGATGAGCGCGGCGTGGAACCTTCCCGGCGGGCGCGGGATGTTCGACACCCTGCGCAGCCGCCTGCGCGCGGGCGCCACCATCATCGTGCTGCTGGTGCTCGTCGGCGCCGCCGTGGCGGTGTGGAGCCTGGACCGCATCTCGCGCGACACCGAGAAGCGCCTCTCCGACCTGCGCACCAGCAGCGAGATCGGCACCCAGCTGGAGTCGCTCATCCTCAACCAGATCGCGGCGGGCGAGCGCTACCTGGTCACCCCCGACGCGCAGTTCCAGCGGCAGTATGCCGAGTACGGCCGCCGCGCCCACGAGCAGCGGCGCCAGTACAAGGACCTGGACGACCTGACCACCGCCGAGCAGCAGAAGATCACGGCCGTGGAGCAGGCCCACCAGCGCATCGAGGTGGAGTACGCCCTGGCCCACGCCCAGGTGGACGTGGGCGACCGCGACGGCGCCCTGCGCCGGGTGGCCGCCGTGCGCCCCCAGACGGCGGAGCTGGAAGAGTCCATTCGGGAGATCGGTGCCACGCAGGCCGAAAAGGTCTCCGCCGCCGCCGCGTCCATGCGCCGCGAGACGCAGCGGTGGGAGCTCATCCTGGTGCTGGTGGCCCTCTTCGCGGCCGCGGCCACGGCGGCGCTCATCTACATCGCCATGCGCTTCTGGATCCAGCGGCCGCTCGACACGCTGGCCGTGAGCGCGCAGCAGCTGGGCGCCGGCGACCTGCGGCAGGGGATGAACGGCAACCACACCGCCATGACCCGCGAGTTCAGCGCCCTCTCCTCCACCTTCGACCAGATGGCCGGGCAGCTGCGCACCATCGTGGGCGAGACGGTGGGCACGGCCGAGCGCATCAGCAACTTCGCCTCGGACCTGTCGAGCATCTCCGAAGAGGTGGCCGCGTCCAGCGGCGAGGTGGCGACGGCGATGGTCGGGATCGCGAGCGGTGCCGAGAGCCAGTCGCACGGGCTGCAGGCCACACGCGAGGCGCTGGAGGAGATGGGGCACCGGTCGACGGAGATCGTGAACGCCTCCCAGATGGTGAGCTCGCTCTCGCAGCAGATCCACCTGGTGGCCGCGCAGAGCCGCGCCGAGGTGGGTTCCGCCCTGCAGCGGCTGCTGGAGATTCGCGAGGTGGTGACGGACAGCGCGTCGCGCGTCACCGAGCTGGAACAGGCCTCCATCCAGATCGACCGCTTCGTGGAGACCATTACCGCCATCGCGCGGCAGACCAACCTGCTGGCGCTGAACGCCGCCATCGAGGCCGCCCGCGCGGGCGAGCACGGGCGCGGCTTCGCGGTGGTGGCCGAAGAGGTGCGCAAGCTGGCCGAGGGGTCCGCGCGCGCGGCCAACGAGGTGGCGCAGAACGTGTCCGGCATCCGCACCCGCATCGGCGACGTGGTGCAGACCATGAGCCGGGGGACGGAAAAGGTGCAGGACGTGGAAGAGGTGTCGCGCGGCGCCGACAGCGCGCTGGAGCAGATCCTGGCCGCCGTCGACGGAGTCCGTCTCGCCGCCGACCAGGTGGAGGAGGCGGCCGCCCGCAACGCCGCGGCCATGGAGGGCGTGGAGGCCGCGCTCACCGAGGTGTCGGGGACGTCGGAGTCGCACGCCGCCAGCGCCGAGGAGGTGAGCGCCGCCGCCGAGGAGCAGTCCGCCGCCACGCAGGAGATGTCGGCCAGCAGCGCCGAGCTGCTGCACGCCGCCGAGCGCATGCGCGAGCTGGTGAGCGGGTTCAGGACGTGACGCAGTGCGGAAGTGCGTGAGTGCGAAAGTGCGTGAGTGCGAAAGTGCGAAAGTGCGAAAGTAGGTGATGTGATGAGGCCCGCTCCCGGGTGTTGGGGGCGGGCCTCTCTCGTTGGGCCCTCACCCGGCTCGTTCCTCGCCTGCCCTCTCCCACAAACTGCGTGGGAGAGGGGATAAACGGCACGCGGGTCGCGGGGGCTGGGACTGGTTTCCTGAGCCTGAGAGGGTGTCGCCGAACCCCACAACCCCTGCGT
>DASQBH010000512.1:0-2146 GCA_035635315.1 Longimicrobium sp. | reverse complement strand
TCAGTACAGGCGGCAGGTTCTTCGCGAGCGCTCCCTCAGGAAGTCACGGTTCTTTTTGCGGATTCAGGTTTGGCAACGCCCTCTCTGGAGCCCGTCCGCTGGGTAGCCGCGGCGAGGCGGGCGGCTTTCAGCGTCAGGTAGTCGCGCTCGGGGATGCTGGTGGTGCGCTCGGCGGCGGCGTGGTAGTGGGCGATGGCGCACTCGGCGTCGCCCAGCCGCTCGTGCAGGTGCGCGCGCACGGCGTCCAGCCGGTAGTGCCCGCCGATGCGCGTGTCGCCGTCCAGCGCCTCGAGCTGCTCCAGCCCCGCGTCCGGCCCGTGCACCATGGCCTGGGCGATGGCGCGGTTCAGCGACACCATCGGATTGTCGGACATCCGCTCCAGCACCCGGTACAGCGCCAGGATCTGCGGCCAGTCGGTGTCTTCCGCGCGCGCCGCTTCGTCGTGCACGGCGGCGATGGCGGCCTGCAGCTGGTACGCGCCCACGGCGCCGCGCCCGAGCGCGCCGGAGACGAGCGCGACACCCTCCGCGACCAGCGCCGGGTCCCACAGCGCACGGTCCTGCTCGTCCAGCGGGATCAGCTCGCCGGCGGGGCCGGTGCGCGCGGCGCGGCGGGCGTCGGTGAGCAGCATCAGCGCCAGCAGCCCCGCGACCTCGCCGTCGTCCGGGAGCAGGTCGTGAAGGGTGCGGGCGAGGCGGATGGCCTCGTTGGAAAGGTCGGTGCGCTGCAGGTGGGGGCCGCTGCTGCTGGCGTACCCCTCGTTGAAGATGAGATACAGCACGTGCAGCACGGCCCCCAGCCGCTCCGCGCGCTCGGCGCCGGCCGGCATGCCGAACGGCACCTTCGACGACTTGATGCTCGCCTTGGCGCGGCTGATCCGCTGCGCCATGGTCGCTTCGGGGACCAGGAAGGCGCTGGCGATCTCCGCCGTGGTCAGGCCACCCACGGCGCGCAGGGTGAGCGCGATGGCGGACGCCGGGGTGAGCGCGGGGTGGCAGCACATGAAGAGCAGCATCAGCGTATCGTCCCCATCCACCCCGATCTCCACCTCGGGGGGCGGCACGAACGCCCACTCCGCCCACACCTGCGTGGCCACGGCGTCCTCCCGCCGGCGGCGCGCCATCTCGCTGCGCAGGTGGTCGGTGATGCGGCGCAGGGCCACGTGGTACAGCCAGCCGCGCGGGTTCTGCGGGATGCCCTGCACCGGCCACTGAGTCGCCGCGGCGACCAGCGCCTCCTGCACCGCGTCCTCCGCCGCGTCGAAGTCGCCGTGCCGCCGCGCCACGGCGCCCAGCACCTGCGGCGCCAGGTCGCGCAGCAGGCGGCCGATCTCCCGATCGAACGAATCCGCCATCATCCGCCTCCGGACGGGAACGCGCGGGCTGGGCGCCGCCGCACGAGCTCACGGCTCAACGTGAACCTCCGCGAGCACCTGCTCGCACTCTTCGAGGATCGTGGCTTCGACCTCCGCACGGACCGCGGGATGGTCCACCCACTCGCCGACCAGGCCAACGAACACCGCGAGCTCGAGCGGCAACTCGTGGTTCAACCACAGGGCGGAGAGCGAGATGGCGGCGTCGTACGGCGCCATGCGGCCCGCGATGGTGTCCGCGGCGATCTCGCGGGCGGCGATCCGGCCTGCGGCGTCCTCATCCAGGCGCGGCGCGCCCAGCGCAAGGAGCGCCCGGTCGATGGCCGGCTCCACCTCGGCGCGCGTGGGCCGATCCATCCCCGCCAGCTCGCGGAGGGCGGGCGAGTCCGCGCCGCCGGCCAGGAGGTCCACGGCCAGCGCGGGCACCTGCTCCGGATAAAGGCGGCCCGTCTGCCACAGGGCGCGCAACGCGAGAGGGTTCACGGACGGCGAACCAGAGGGGCGGCTTCGATGGATGTGCTCACTGCAGCAGGGGGAGCGGGCTGACCGGACAGAAGTCCGGAGACTCGTCCAGGATGGCGCGCAGGGGCGGCACGTGGCCGGAGCCCACGAGCACCAGCACGCGGCGCGTCTCGGGGCGGAGCACGCGGGTCAGGTAGTGGGCCATGATGAAGTTGCGCTCGTACCACCGCGCCAGCAGCCGCGGCCCGCCCAGGTTGCCGCCTTCGCCCGCCGCCAGCCAGCTGCCGAACATGCCCAGCGAGTTTCCGCCG
>DASQBH010000511.1:0-3984 GCA_035635315.1 Longimicrobium sp. | reverse complement strand
GGAGGCCACGCCGGCGCGCACCGCCACCTTGATCCCCTCCGCGCCGTGCGCGTGCGCCGCCACCCGCCGCTCCAGCACGCGCGCCTCCTCCACCAGCGCCCCCATCTCCTCCGCCGAGTACTGCAGCACGCCCACCGCGTCGCCCTCGGACAGCACGCCGCCGGTCGCGCAGGTCTTGATGACGTCGGCGCCGTACTTGGCCTGGTAGCGCACGGCGGCGCGGATCTGGTCCGGCCCGTCGGCGATCCCCTGGCGGTAGTCGCCGTCGAACAGCCCGGGCCGGAACCCGTTCTCATCGCAGTGCCCGCCCGTGGTGCCGATGCTGTTGCCCGCCGTCTGGATGCGCGGGCCCACCACGTAGCCCTGGTCGATAGCCTGCCGCAGCGCCACGTCGTCGAAGTTGGGGCTGCCCAGGTTGCGGATGGTGGTAAAGCCGGCCATCAGCGTGGCGTGCGCGTTGGCCGTCGCCAGGATGGGGGCAAAGCCGGGATAGTCGCGCACGGCGGCCTCGTCGCTCCCCGGATCGCCCAGCGCGCGCCCCACGATGTGCGTGTGCGTGTCGATGAAGCCCGGGAGCAGCGTGGCGTCGCCCAGGTCGATGACGCGCGCACCGGCCGGCACCTGCACGCTCCCCTCGCGCCCCGCGGCCACGATGCGGTCGTCCGTGACCACCACCACGCCGTTCTGCACCACCGCGGCGCCGGTGCCGTCGATGAGCCGCGCCGCGCGCAGCACTACGGTACCCGTGCCGCGCGTGGGGAGCGTGGGCTGCGCCGCCAGCGGCGCGGCGGACAGGGCCAGCAGCGCCACGGCGGCGGCCGCGCGAATCGAGATCGGGATCATGCGGCGTTTCTCACGATGGGGGATCGAGGGATGGCGTCCAATGTTGCACCGCCGGATTTGGGGCGCCAGCAGACTCCGGCAAAGAACGCCTCACACGGGGTCAACGGGGTCAACGGTTTTCTCGTGCCTCGCCGGACGGCTCACGCGGTGGGAACGGTCGCCTGGTAGTAGGCGGATGCACCGATGCGCGACGGGCGGCGGGCGAGAAGCTGGGCATCCGCCAGACCGGCGGCGCGCATGGCATCGAGCACGCGATCTTCCGCGTTGTCGCGCAGGTGGCGGTCGGCGTGGATGAGATGACCCAGGAAGCCGCGCTTGTTGGAACCGCCCGGGGCAAAGTCGACCATGTGAAAGCGGCCGCCCGGCTTGAGCACGCGCCGCACCTCGCGGAGGGTGTTCTCCTTCACCTGGCGCGACAGGTGGTGGTACATGAAGGAAGAGAGCACGCGGTCGAAGGAGGCATCAGGGTAGGGAAGCGCGTCCGCGAATCCCTGGTCGAGTTGGAAGGAGACGCCCGCCTTCGCCGCTTTGCGCCGTGCGATCGCCAGCGCGTTGGGATCCGGATCCAGCCCCACGACCTCGGCACCGGGCTGCGTCTTCTTCACGAGCAGGAGCAGGCTTCCCGTCCCGCACCCGATCTCCAGCACGCGGTCGCCTGCCCCGCAAGCCGCCTGCTCGGCGAGGAGCAAGCGCGCGGAGTCAGCCCCCAGCACCTTCGCCATCAGGTCGTAGAACGGCAGCCGCCAGTGCTTTCCCGCCGCGGGCACGTAGGACCTGCCGGCTGAATCCGCCATTGTGGGATCTCTGGATCGGGAGCGAGCGGAACCGCGGACGAAGTATGTCTATCGTCATCCCCGTTGTACATCAACTGAAATCTTCATCCAGGAGCCGGAGGGAGGCACGAGAAAACTCCGTTGACTCCGTTGACTCCGTGTGAGGCCCATCCCTGAAAGCCTGCCTGAACGACGAAGCGGGAGTGGACGCTCTGCATCCACTCCCGCACTCTCGCACTTTCGCACTTTCGCACTTTCGCACTTTCGCACTTTCGCACTTTCGCACTTTCGCACTTTCGCACTCACGCACTCCCGCACTCCCCCTACGCCACCGCCGCCTGCTTCTCCTCCCGCTCCGGCGGGGCGAGCAGGTGGTCCAGCGGCACGTGCTCCTCGCGCATCCCCTTGCGGCGCGGCTCGGCGATCCAGGTGGCGACGCGCTGGATGAACCGCCACACGCCGCCGCCCGTGGGCCGCTGGTAGCCGGCTTCGGACGGGTCCGTGCCCATGCGCGCGAACACCTGCGTGAGCCACTCCGGCCCGTGCCCGCCCACCTCCAGCTCCGGAAGCCACGACTCCAGCTCGCCGTTGGGCACCAGGAACACGCCGTACTCCGAGAGCGCCGCCAGCAGCGTGTCGGCCAGCGTGCGTGCCTCGCCGCTCAGCCGGTGGATGCCGCCGTCCTTGTAGTCGGCGTTGTTGATCTGCTGGTGCAGGCGGCGGCGCTGCTCCTCCCACGGCTCCCAGAACACCTCGGGGACGAAGGCCGAGCGCAGCAGGTCGCGAAAATCCTCGCGCCCCTTGAGCAGGTCCAGGTCCAGGATGGCCGCCGCGGGAAGCCCCATCTCGCGCAGGGGGCGGATGATGCGCCGCACCGTCTGCTTGTTCTGCGCGTTCAGAAAGACGACGCCGTCCGCCCCGCCCGCCCGGTGCGCCAGCAGCCGCTCGTTGACCTCGGCGTAGAACACGCGGTCCGCGTCGGCCTCGCACACCACGGCGCCCTCGTGAAAGAGCGCGCCCAGCACGCCCGTGGAGCGCAGCAGCGGGTCGCGCATCATGGTCGACAGCTTGGCGGCGGAAAGGAGCCGCGCTCCCGCCACGTTCCTGCGCCAGGTGAGCCGCACGATGTTCACCGCCTGCCCCGCCGTGATGCACCCCATCACGAAGTCGGGCGAGTGCGTGGCCGCCAGCACGTTGGCACCCCGCTCGGCCGCCAGCTGCGTGAGCCGCTTGCCCAGCTTGCGGATGAGGGGCGGATGCAGAAACGCCTCGGGCTCGTCCACCAGCATGATGCGGTAGTCGGCGCTCAGCAGCGCGGCGGTGAGCCCCGTAAAGGCGCGGATGCCGTCGCTCATCTGGTCGATGTCGCCGGCGCGGCCGTGAAAGGCGCGCGAGCGGTCGCTGATGGACTGCTCCTCGTCGTCGTCCATGGGCGCGCGCTCCGCCATCCGCACGCGCAGGTGCGTCCCCTCGGTGGGGTCGATGACGAAGTACAGGCCAAAGGCGTCGTGCGTGATCTCGCGAATGCGCTCGCGGGCCTCGTCGTCGCGAAAGAGCGCGCCCAGGTGGTTGGTGGGGTGCGATTCGGGGTCGTCCGCCGCCTGCGGATGCATGAGCGAAAGCCGCGTCTCCCCATCCAGCCGCAGGGTGAAGAGGGCCAGGAAGTCGCGGCACAGGCGCTCCAGGTCCTCGTCCGACGGGTTCTCGGAGTAGACGGTGGTCTGCAGCAGGGCGTGCAGGTCGATCACCTGCTCCACCACCGGCTCGGCGATGTCCGTCGCGCGGCGGCGCCAGGTGTCGCCGGCGTGGCGCAGGCGCAGCACGCGCACGGTGCCCTCCGTGTCGCCGTCGCCCACGGCTCGGGAAAGCACCATGTCCTCCACCTCTTCATCGGGCGGCAGCAGCAGTTCCAGCCGCCGCACGATGTGGCGCAGCGAGTCGCCGCCGGTCTCGATGAAGTCTTCGATCTCGCGGAGCGCCAGGCTCTTGCCCGAGTTGTTGGGCCCCACGAACACCGTCATGGGTCCGGGCGTGAACCGCAGCGGCGTATCGTCTTCGTCCGCGCCGAATTGCAGCGCTACCGTCTTGAGCATCGCGTCCGGGTCGTCCGGCCGCCCCGCGGTGCGCGCTGCGCCTGCCGCAGGGTGTGGCCGTCGTGTGCCGTGTGTATCGCAGAACGCCCCTGATCCGGCGCCTTTTGCTCAACCTCAGAGCGAGAAGTGCGCCAGTTGGGTGACATCCGCGTTACGTGCTGGAATGGGAAGAAGATAGGGAATGCGCGGATTGTGACTGACGGATCGGGGCGCTGCGGCCGGCTTCGAGGTTCGCCCCCTCCGGGCTCGTAAACCTCGCCCACCTCCCCTAAAAC
>DASQBH010000510.1:0-8135 GCA_035635315.1 Longimicrobium sp. | reverse complement strand
CGCGCCCCTGGGAGCTGACGGTGTAACGTCGCCGCGGCAATCGGTGGGTGAGCCCGAATCCGGAAAAGCAGGGGGTACAGAGGAACAGACAACAGCCAGAGGAACAGAGACGAACCCGGTTTCCTCTGTTCCTCTGGCTGTTGTCTGTTCCTCTGTATCCCCAGTCTTTTTCAGGATCTGGTTTCAGCCCCGGGCAAAGATCATCACGCCCAATCGTTCCCTTTCGGTCTTGTCGTGAGCGCAGGCCGGCGCTGCAGAGTTGGCCTGCCTGCCGCATTTCAGTGCAGCATTCGATCACGGACCGCACGTTGCATCCGCAAAACATTGTACAATCCCTTTGCCTCTGCACATCGCTTTCCTCGGCCTGAATCCTGCGCTTCTCCTGCAGGTTTTTTCCTGAAGTTCCAACACACCGCTACGGATAAATATACAGAAAAACCTAAGTGGTTGCGGCGCAACCCGTTCCCCGGCGCCTCTTGCCACATGGCGTTTTCGGACATAAGGTGAGAGTACTTCCATATCTGCCGGGGCGCACGCACCCTCTCGCGGGCGCCACACTCTCCACCCGTCAGGAGGACGCATGGGCAAGCTCCGCCTTGTGGCCACGTCACTGCTGTGCATCGCCGCGCTCGCGGCATGCTCGGACCAGGCCACCACACCCGACGCCGCGGTCGCTCCGCAAACGCCATCCACCGCGCAGCTGGACGCACTCTTTGACGAGGCGGCGCGCGACTACGGCGTTCCGTCGGGCCTGCTCAAGTCCATCGGCTACGTGGAGACGCGGTGGCAGATGGTGCGCGGCCACTCGGAGTTCCCGGGCCAGGAGCCGGCGTACGGCGTGATGGCGCTGCGCGGCGAGAACCTGCGCCAGGGCGCCGCGCTGGCGAACCTGGACGAGCGCGCGGTGCAGAACCAGGCGCGCGCCAACATCCGCGCGGCGGCCGCGCTGCTTTCGTCGTGGGCCGACAAGGCGGGGATCGGCGTGACGGACGTGGCCGCGTGGGGACCCATCGTGGCGAAGTACAGCGGCATCAGCGACGTGGACGGCCAGGCCAACTACGTGCACAACGACGTGTACGCCACGCTCAACCAGGGCGTGGTGGGCCGCACCTCCACGGGCGGCGCCGTCGCCTCCATCATGCCGGTAAAGGTGACGGCCAACTTCCAGCTGCCCAGGGGTGGGCCGTCGCTGGCGGTGGCGCCCGACTACCCGGTCAGCGGCACCATCTGGCGCCCCTCGCCCAACTACAACGCGCGCCCCACGGGCAGCCTGGGCGGCGTGCAGATGGTCATCATCCACACCTGCGAGGGGAGCTACACCAGCTGCTGGAGCTGGCTCACCAACACCGCGTCGCAGGCCAGCGCGCACTACGTGGTGAACGAGAGCGGCAGCGAGATCAGCCAGCTGGTGCGCGAGAGCAGCCGCGCCTGGCACATCGCCGCCACGTACGACTGCTCGCTGAACAGCAGCGTCAAGTGCAACCTGAACGGCTACAGCAGCAACAACTTCACGGTGGGCATCGAGCACGGTGGGTACGCGTCGCAAAGTTCTTTCCCGGTCGGGCAGATCGACGCCTCCGCAAAGCTTTCCTGCGACATCAGCAAGGCGTACGGCATTCCGCGTGACCGCTACCACTACGTGGCGCACGGCCAGCTGCAGCCGTACAACCGCACGGACCCGGGCCCCAACTGGCCGTGGACGGACTACCTGAACCGCATCAACTCGCACTGCGGCAGCACGCCCGTCACGGGGATCGTGGTCGACAACAACAACGCCAACAACAACGCGTCCGTCGCCAGCTTCTCGTCGTCGGCCACCTGGCAGGTATCGACGGGCACGGCGGGCTACTACGGCAGCAACTACGCGTTCGCGTCCACCTCGCCCATCAGCGACGGCGCGACTTTCTCGTTCTACCTGTCCGCCGCGGGTGCCCGGACGATCGACGTGTGGTACACGTCGGGCACCAACCGCTCCGCCACGGCGCCGTTCATCGCCTACAACGCCAGCGGTGCGGAAGTGGGCCGCGTCAACGTGAACCAGCAGACGGGCGGCGGCGCCTGGCGCACCATCGGCACCTGGAACTTCAGCGCCGGGTGGAACCGCGTGGTGCTCTCGCGCTGGACCACCGAGGGCTACGTGGTGATCGCCGACGCCGTCCGCGCGCGGTAAGTCGGCAGCGTCCCTCCCGGGCTCCGGCTCGGGAGGGATCAGGCGCTTCGACAGGCTCCGATCGCGCCGGGCGGGCGCCCCCCTCCCCGACCCTCCCCCGCAAACTGCGCGGGGGAGGGAGAACGGCGGAAAGCCCGTCGCAGCGCGACCGAATTCTCCCCTCTCCGTGAGGAACGAACGGGGAGGGGCCGGGGGAGGGGCACCACGCGGGCGCAGTGCGATGCTTGTCGTCGATCGCCACAACCAGACGCATCACTCGATGATCCACATCCTCCGCACCTCCGTCCTGCTGCTCGCCCTCGCGGCGTGCGGGCGCGCGTCCGCCGAGCCGGGCGGCGCGGCGTCCCTCCCGCGCGGCGAGCTGCGCGGGCTGGCGGGGCGCATCGTCTTTGTGTCGGAGCGCGACAGCCAGCCGGAGATCTACTCCGTGCGGCCGGACGGGCGCGACCTGCGGCGGCTGACCAGCGCCGCGTCGTCCGACTATCCCGCCGCGCCGTCGCCGGACGGGTCGGCGCTGCTGGCCGTCTCCGTGTCGGGCGAGGGGCAGGAGATGCAGGAGCGGATGGCGCTGCTGGCGGATGACGGCGGGGCGCGGCAGATCGGGCCGGTGAGCGCGCGCGTCCGCTCGCCGTCGTGGTCGCCGGACGGGCGGTGGATCGCGTTCGAGAGTGACACCGCCAGCTTTCGCGACCTGTACCGCATGGCCAGCGACGGATCCGGGCTGCAGCGCCTGACGGACAACCCGGAGGGGAACTACGAGCCCGCCGTGTCGCCGGACGGCCGGTCCATCGCCTTCGTCAGCAGCCGCGACGGGGACGCGGAGGTGTACGTGATGCGGGCGGACGGCAGCCAGCCGCGCCGCCTGACCGCGTTCCACCGCGACGACTGGGGCCCGCGCTGGTCGCCGGACGGGCGGCGGATCGCGTTCCTGAGCAACCGCGAGAGCACCGACCGCGTGTTCGTCGTCGGCGCGGACGGCACGGGGCTGCAGAAGCTGGACACGGCCGCGACGCCAGACTCCATGCGGATCGAGGCGGACCCCGCCTGGTCTCCCGACGGGACGCGGCTGGCGCTGACGGTGCGCACGCGCGAGGGCAAGGCGCGCATTGCCGTGCACGACCTGCGCACGGGAAAGCGGATGATGGTGAGCGCGGCGGACGAGGTGGCGAGCATGCCGGCCTGGTCGCCGGACGGCCGGCACCTGGTGTACGTCGCCGACCGCGGGGGAGACCCGGACCTGCGCATCGTGCGCGCGGACGGCTCCGCCGGTGCCGTCATCGTGCGCTCCCCCGGTCCCGACTGGCTGCCGCGCTGGATCCCCTGAACAGCCGTTTCACGCAACCGGCGCAGAGACAAAGGCGAGGGCGCAGAGGAGATCATCCCCTGCGCCTTCTCCGACTTCTACGTTATCCCAGATCCTGAAAAAGACTGGGGATACAGAGGAACAGACAACAGCCAGAGGAACAGAGGAAACCGGGTTCGTCTCTGTTCCTCTGGCTTTTGTCTGTTCCTCTGTACCCAATGCTTTTCCGGATTCGGTCGTACACGATGCGGTGGAAAGAACGGCACGAGAAAACTCTGCTGACTCTGCTCACTCTGCGTGAGACCAATCCGTTTTGCCGTGCCGCGGACTGTAGGGGAATCCACCACAGACAAAGTGTTCGCCATCAGTGCTTTTCGGACGTGCGGACGCGCGAAATTTGTATTGTGACAGGGGTTGCGGGATGGTAGATTCCCCGCGTGCCGAAAACCCGGTCAGGGCCGGCGCAGACGATCATCAAACCATGGAGACGGATTGAAGATGTCCATTCGCAAGCTGCCCATCCTGGGCCTCCTGGCGCTCGCGGCCGCCTGCGGCGGCGGCGATAACACCGAGACCGCCGACACCACCACGACCGACGCCCCGGCCACCACCGGCACGCCGACCGTGACCACCACCACCCCGGCCGCTCCGGCCGCGCCCGCGGCGGGCGCCCCGGTCACGCCGGACGCCGGCGGCCAGGTGCACGAGGTGAAGATGGTCACCACGCAGGGTGGCGCCTCGGGCGAGTTCCAGCCCAAGACGCTCACCGTCAAGAAGGGCGACGTGATCCGCTGGACGATGGCCGACGGCTCGGCCGTGCACAACGTTTCGTTCATGTCGGCGCAGGGCAACCCGGGCGGCTTTACGCCTCCGGCGGACAGCCCCATGTACACGCAGGCCGGCCAGAGCTACGAGGTCAAGGTGGACTGGGCCCCCGGCACCTACAACTACGTGTGCGTCCCGCACGCGATGATGGGGATGACGGGCTCGGTGACGGTCCAGTAACCGTCCCTCATCCGCACGAAGAAAGGGAGCCGCCCCCACCCGGGGCGGCTCCCTTTTTTTATCCCGTCCGCTTTCACTGTGATTCCGGGACAGCGTAGCTGCGGCAGAGTCGGGCAACGGACGAAGGGTACAGAGGAACGGAGAAAAGCCAGAGGAACAGAGGAAGACCGGTTTCCCTCCGCTCCTCCGGCCTTTGTCTGTTCCTCTGTACCCTTCTGTCTTTTTCTTGCTACAGGCCCAGCGCGGCGCGGATGGTAGGGTTGATGCGGTCCGCGGACCAGGGCGGCGAAAAGGTGAGCTCCACCTCCGCGTGCTCCACGCCGGGAACGGACTCCACCGCCTCGCGCGCCTTTTCCAGCAGTTCGCCCGCGACGGGGCACATGGGCGAGGTGAGCGACATCGTCACGTCCACCCGCCCGCCGTCGATCTTGAGGTCGTAGATCAGCCCCAGCACCACCAGGTCCAGGTTGAGCTCCGGATCCTTGACCTTGCGCAGGGCCTTCCTTACTTCGGCTTCGGTAACCATCGAAACTCCTCCAGAGAAACACGCGCGGCAAGGCACCGCGCCACCCGGACCATAGGGGCGCGGCACGGTGCCGTCAACCCGCGGCGCCTTGCTTGCACGCGCCGGGCACGGCGGTATCTTCCCCCCGCCGCCGCGTTTCGCCCCGGATCCCGCACTCCACGCCGACCGATGACCGAAGCCACCCTGCCCATCGTACGCCGCATCGCCATCAACACCGGCGGCGGAGACGCGCCGGGGTTGAACGCCGTGATCCGCGCCGCCACGCTGGCCGCGCTGCACGAGGGATGGGAGGTGCTGGGCATCCGCCGCGGCTACATGGGGCTGCTGGAGCCCGAGGTGGACGGCGAGCCGGGAGTGATGCAGCTGACGGCCAACTCCGTGCGCGGCATCACCCACCTGGGTGGAACCATCCTGGGGACGACGACGCGCGGCAACCCGTTCGGGCTGGAGGTGCGGCAGCCGGACGGAACCTGGGGCAAGGTGGACCGCAGCGACGAGATCGTGGAGTGCTTTCGCCAACGCGAGATCGACGCGCTCATCGCCATCGGCGGCGACGGGTCGCTGAGCATCGCCCACGCGCTGCACAACAAGGGGCTGCCGGTGATCGGCGTGCCCAAGACCATCGACAACGACCTGAGCGCCACCGACGTCACCTTCGGCTTTCAGACGGCGGTGGAGGTGGCCACGGACGCCATCGGCCGGCTGCACAGCACGGCCGAGGCGCACCAGCGGGTGATGGTGGTGCAGCTGATGGGGCGCCACACGGGGTGGATCGCGCTGGAAAGCGGGCTTTCCGGCGGCGCGGACGTGATCCTGATCCCCGAGATCCCCTACCACATCGACCGCATCGCCGAAAAGGTGCGCCAGCGCGACCAGCAGGGGCGCCGCTTCAGCATTGTCGTCGTGGCCGAGGGCGCGCAGCCGGCGGACGGCGAGGCCAGCTACGCCGATGCCAGCGGGCGCTACGGGGGGATCGCGGACCGGGTGGCGGAGCAGATCACCGAAGCGACGGGAAAAGAGACGCGCACCCTGGTGCTGGGCCACATCCAGCGCGGCGGCGAGCCGATCGCCTACGACCGCAGCCTGGCCCTGCGCTTTGGCGCCGCGGCGGTGCGCTGCATTCGCGAAGGGAGCCTGGGGACCATGGTTGCGCTGCAGGGAAACCGCATCCGCGCGGTGCCGCTGGGCGACGCCGTGCACGACATCAAGCGCGTCCCCCCCGACTCGGAGCTGGTGATGACGGGCCGTCAGCTGGGGATCTCGTTTGGTGACTGACGCTGGCGCAATCTGCACGACTCCATGCGTTTCTCGCCCGGTCCGGGACGGCTGACCGGGAGTCCCCGCGGCGGAAGGGAACGGGGTGAACCCGGCTCAACTCGCGCCCGCGGCGGGGGTTCGGACCCAAAGTGCACGATGGAGTGACCGTTTCCACGCGGCCCGGCCTCTTTCTCGCTCGGAGGGTCTGTCTGTAACGGAAGGCGCAATGCTATATTGCGTCCGTTTCGTGTAGCAGTCTGGAATCTGCGCCGGGGTCCGCCCGCCGCGCGAGACATCCGCCCCTCCCGTTCATGCACACACCCATGGAAGCGCCTCCGCGCCGCAAGCCGCACCGGGAAGGCCACGCGCCCGATCCCGCGGCGGTGGCGCTGGCGTTTGCGTCCGTGCCCCTGCTGGGCTCGCCCGAACAGGCGGCGCAGGGGTGCGTGGACGCCGTGCGCGCGCTCACGGGCGGCGCGGTGCGCCTGGAGGTGCCCACGCGCCCCGTGCCCCTGGGCGTGGGCGACGCGCGCGAGGGGCTGGAGTGCGTGACCCGCTTCGCCGCGCCCGGCGGCGAGGGCGAGCTGCTGTGCGGCAGCCCGCTGGCCGCCTGGCCGGAGGCGTCGCGCGCGGCGCTGGTGGAGCAGGTGGAGCGGGTGTGGAGCCTGCACGAGCAGCGCGCCGCCCAGACGCTGCAGCTGGACCAGCTGCGCTTTCACCTGGGCGCGCTGCAGCAGGTGGCGCGCACGCTGGCGGTGGTGCGCGGCGCGGAAGAGACGGAGCGTCTGGTGCTGGACTCCGTGGGCGAGGTGTTCTTTGCCTGGTGGGCCGCGCTCTACCACACGGACGGCGAGCAGTACACCTGCCGCGCCGTGCGCTCGCTGCGCGGCGAGTCGGTGGCGTACGCCATCCCCGCGCGGGTGGTGCGCGCCATCGCCGCGCCCGGCCAGCCCCCGGTGATCCCGCCGGAGGACGCGGAGATCCGCGACCACGTGCCGGCCGAGGTGGCGGTGGTGGCGCCGCTGGACTTTGGCGAGGGCGACGCGGGGCTGCTGATCCTGGGCCGGCGGATGACGGACGCGCCGTACGAGGCGCACGACCTGGCGCTGCTGCGGGCGCTGGCGGACTCGTCGGCCATCGCGCTGCGCAACGCGGAGCTGCTGGACCGGCTGCGCGCGCAGGCCACCATCGACCCGCTCACGGGGTGCCACAACCGGCGCGGCTTCGACGAGATCCTGGCGATGGAGGTCTCGCGCGGCAAGCGGTACAGCCGGCCGCTGTCGCTGGTGCTGCTGGACATCGACCACTTCAAGCGCGTCAACGACGACTTTGGGCACGAGGTGGGCGACCACGCGCTGCAGCGCATCGGCCGGGCGGTGCGCCACACCTTCCGGACGACGGACAGCGCCTGCCGCTACGGCGGCGAGGAGTTCGCGCTGATCTTTCCCGAGACGCCCAAGGAAGAGGGGCTCAAGCTGGCGGAGCGCCTGCGGGTGCTGGTGGAGAGCCTGCCCCCCAACGCCGAGGTGCCGCGCACGCTCACGGCCAGCTTTGGCGTGGCCTGCTACCCCGACGACGCCGAGAGCATCCCCGACCTGATCCGCGCCGCCGACCGCGCGCTGTACCAGGCGAAGACCAACGGCCGGAACCGCGTGGAGCCGGCGTGAGGTGAACGGGTGAAGGGGTGAACGGGTGAGCGTGGCTCTCCCGGCCCCCGGGGCCCTCTCCCCCGACCGGCCTTTCGCTCGTTCCTCGCGACGGCGGTCGACCCCTCCCCCAAACTGCGGGGGAGGGGTCGCCGCGAGCCGCGAGGAACGAGCGGCGAAGTCGGCGGGGGAGAGGGCCCCCGGGGGTCGCGCGTTACCCCCCTCACC
>DASQBH010000509.1:0-2657 GCA_035635315.1 Longimicrobium sp. | reverse complement strand
AACCAGGTTGCGCCGCTCACCGGCGCAGCCACCAGTTGCACCTGATAGAAGGGAGGGTCGCCCGTGGCGGCGGCGGGAATGCGGAACCGCCCCGTCTCCATGCGCGCCACGCGGCCCAGCCGGTAGCGCATGCTGTTGCGGAACATGTAGAGCACGAAGTCGCCGTGGCCGTCGTTGGTCACCTGCACGAAGCCGGCGTTCGGCTCCAGGCGGGTGCCGGGCTGCCCGTCCCCGCCGCCGGCGGAGGCGCACGCGGTACAGATGCAGAGCAAGAGCACGGACAGGGACGTGTGGCGAATCGTGGCACGCATGGCACCCTCCCTGCCGAAATTCCGCGACGTACACCGGCCACGACAGGCCAGGCAGCAGTCCGACCGCATCCGGCGTTTGCGGCACTGCAGCAGGCAAGGTAAGGGGCCGGGCCGGGTTGGGCTTGGAGCATCCTGGCCCCCGGGCTGGGGCAGGGTGGCAGCGGCCTCCGGGGTCACGGGGCCGCCGGGCCGCCGGGGCCGGCGGCCATTGCGGGGTGGCCGAGCAGCCCGAGGTAGACGCGCGAGAGCACCCCGCCCACCAGCAGGTACAGGACGATGGCCGCGAGCATCCGCGTTTCGCCCGGGGCGATGACGGCGCTGGCGGCGGTCGCCACGCCGGGGTGGCGCGAGGCGGTGGAGAGCGCCAGCACCACGCGGTCTTCCCGCGCCGGCCCCCCCAGCGCGTGGCCGGTGGCCAGCCCCGCGGCCGAGAAAAGGGCGACCCCCAGGAGCGTCCCGTTTCCCAGCAGCGACACGATGGAGCGCAGCGAGGCGGCCACGACCAGCACCGCGGCGGTGGAGAAGAGGAGCGTGGACAGGCTTACGGCGGGCTTGACCGCGCGGTCCGCCAGGCCGGGTGCCAGGTGGCGGAGCACGATCCCCGCCGCCAGGGGCACCAGCACCGTGATGGCGACGAGCCTGGCGACGGCGTTGGGGGAAAGGTGCCGCGGGTCGCCGACCTGCGGACCCACCAGGGCTACGGCTGCGGGCACGACGGCGACGGCGAGCACCGCCGAGACCACGAGCAGCCCCACCACGTACGAGCCGCGCCCGCCCGCCTTCAGCTCCTTTTTGGGCAGCAGCGGCGGCACGGGCGACACGGCCAGCGCCACCAGCGCCACCTTGACCGCCGGGTGGAAGTCGAAGGCCGCCGCCAGCGTCACCGCCAGCAGCGGCATCACCACGTGCATCGCCAGCAGCGAGCGCGCCAGCCGGCCGCGGTCGGTGAGCAGGGAGCGCACGTCGCCGCGGCGGGCGCGCAGCCCAAGCGCCGTCACGGTGAGCACGATGCTCGCCTGCATCATCAGCGGGGCGAGGGTCGCCAGGGTCATCGCCAAGCCTTTCTCTCCACCCACCACACCCGCGGCTTCCGCGGCTTCCGCGGCTTCCGCGGCTTCCCCGCCCCCTCCCGATCCGTGCGGGCGAACGGCGGCAGGCGGGTGCAATCCACCCCTGCCCATCCGCCCGCCTGTCCGGACGAGCCGCACGCACGGACCAGCAGCTGTCCGGCCTGTCTTGCCAAGCTGGGGGGCGGGCGCGGAAGGGTCTTGGAGGAACTTGCCGCGAGCGGGCAGGCCGAAGCGGGTGCCACCCGCGGCCGTGGGGGACCATCCGACTGGAGTGGATCACGCGGAGCAGCGGGGTTTGGAGAAGACTCGTGAAGGGGGACCGGCCCTCACCTCCCCCGCCCCCCGCTGCCCGCGTGAACCTTTACTCCATCGGCGCGGATCCCGAAACGCGGACCACGCAGCGGAACCCCTGGTCCCCGGTGCTGGCGTGCACCTGCCGCGGGATGCGCGCGGCGGGGCGGCAGCGCCCGCAGTGGAGGGGCGAGCACAGGTACGAGCCGCCCTTGAGCACCTTGCGCGGGATGCGGATCTGCGGCAGGCCCGGCTCGCGGCTTCCGGGCGGCGTGCACGCATCCGCGCGCAGCGAGCAGCGGGAGCACGTCGCGAGGGGGTGCGCGCCCCACCCGTCCGCCGTCCATTCCCACACGTTGCCGGTCAGGTCGTAGAGGCCGTACCCGTTGGGCGGGTAGGTGCCCACCGGTGTGGTGCGCGTCCATCCCACCCCGCTCCGGACGAAGTGGCGGAGCTCGCCCTGCCCGGTGTTGGCCATCACGCGCTCCCCGGGCGACAGCTCGTCGCCCCAGGCGTAGGCGCGGCCGTCCAGCCCGCCGCGCGCCGCGAACTCCCACTCCGCCTCGGTGGGGAGCTCCTTGCCGGCCCACGCAGCGTAGGCCTCGGCGTCCTCGAAGGCGACGTGCACCACCGGATGCTTCCACAGTCCTTGCAGCGAGCTCGCGGGACCGCGCGGATGGCGCCAGTCGGCACCAGCCACGTAGGTCCACCAGTTGTACGGATTGCTCAGGTCCACGCGATGCGCCGGCTGCGTGAACATCACCGACGACGGGACCAGCAGTTCCGGCTTCGCGCCGGGGTAGTCGGCGGCATTGGCGGGCCGCTCGGCCAGCGTGACGTAGCCGGTGGCGTCGACAAAGCGCCGGAATTCCGTGTTCGTCACGGTGCAGCGATCCATCCAGAAGCCGCGGACGCTCACGCGGTGGGCCGGAGCCTCTTCGGGATAGTGATCGTTGGAACCCATCGTGAAGGTGCCACCCGGGAT
>DASQBH010000508.1:0-9695 GCA_035635315.1 Longimicrobium sp. | reverse complement strand
GCACGCCGACGGGCGCGGGCCGCAGCGACCCCTCCAGCACGTACACGCGGGTGTTGGAGATCGGGCTGCCGATCGGGAGCGAGCTGCCGCTCCACGCCGCGGGGACGGTGTAGCAGCAGGTGAACGTGGTGTTCTCCGTCGGACCGTACCCGTTGATCAGACGGCACGCGGGGAACCGCGCCCGCAGCCGGTTCACCGCGTCCACCGGAAGCACGTCGCCGCCCGCCAGCAGCTGCCGCACGCCGGCCAGGTCCTCCAGCCGCTCGTCCACCATCACCTGGAACAGCCCGGCCGTCAGCCACAGCGTCGTCACCCTGTGGCGCACCAGCGTGCGGCCCAGCTCCTCCAGCGACGGGCGCGTCCCCGGCATCAGCACCAGCCGGCCGCCGTTCAGCAGCGCGCCCCAGATCTCGAACGTCGCCGCGTCGAAGGAGACCGGCGCACCCTGCAGGATCACCTCGTCCGGGCCCAGCTCCGCGTACCGGGCGCCGCGGACCAACCGCACCACGCTGCGGTGCTCCACGCACACGCCGCGGGGGCGGCCCGTGCTCCCCGAGGTGTACATCACGTACGCCAGGCTCCCCGGCCCCGCGGCGCTCGCGGGCGCATCCACCGGCTCCGCCGCGATCCGCTCCCACTCCCCGTCCACGCTCACCACACGGATGCCGGCACGCGGCGACAGCGCCTCCCGCAGCGCTTCCTGCGTCACCAGCACGCTCACCCCCGCGTCCCCGAGCATGAAGTCCAGCCGCTCGGCCGGGTACCCGGGATCCAGCGGCACGTACGCGCCGCCCGCCTTGAGCACGGCCAGGAGCGAGATCACCATCTCCAGGTTCCGCTCCAGGCAGATCCCCACCCGCACCTCCGGACCCACGCCCAGGCGGATCAGGTGGTGCGCCAGGCGGTTGGCCCGCCGGTTCAGCTCCCGGAAGGTGAGCGAGGCATCCCCGAATTCGGCCGCCACCACGTCGGGTGTCTCCGCCACCTGCTCGTCGAAGAGCTGGTGGATCCCCCGGTCGGCGGGGTACACGGCGTCCGTGCGGTTCCACGCGTCCAGCATCTGGTGCCGCTCCGCCGCGTCCGCCAGCTCCAGCTCCGACAGGCGCACGTCCGGGTTGGCCACCACCAGCTCCAGCACCCGCTCCAGGTGGCGCAGCATCCGCTCGACGGTGTCGCGCTCGAAGAGGTCGGTGCTGTACTCCAGGAACCCGCGCAGCCCGCCCGGGTGGTCGCCCAGGCCAAGGCTCAGGTCGAACTTGGCGGTGTGCTTCGCCGGTGCCTCCACGTGCGTGCGCAGCCCGGGAAGGCCGCCGTCCACGCCGTGCGCGGCGCCCCAGGTGAACATCGCCTGGAACACGGGCGAGTGGCTCAGGCTGCGCTCCGGCTGCAGTTCCGCCACCAGGTGCTCGAACGGCACGTCCTGGTGGTCGTAGGCGCCCAGCGTGACCTCGCGCACCCGCCGCAGCAGCTGGCGGAAGGTGGGATCGCCCGACAGGTCCGTGCGCAGCGCCAGCGTGTTGACGAAGAAGCCGACCAGCGCCTCCACCTCGCGCCGTGTGCGCCCGGCGATGGAGGTGCCCACCCCCACGTCGTCGCTGCCGGCGTACCGGCCCAGCAGCACCTGAAAGGCGCCCAGCACCACCATGTACAGCGTGGCGCCCTCGCGCTGGCCCAGCGCGCGGAGCCGCGCCCGCAGCTCGGCGGACAGGTCCACGGGGATGGAGCTGCCCCGGTACGTCTGCAGCGCCGGGCGCGGATGGTCGGTGGGCAGCTCCAGCAGCGCGGGCGCGCCGGCCAGCCGCTCCTTCCAGTACGCCAGCTGCCGGTCCAGCACGGCCCCCCGCAGCTGCTCGCGCTGCCACACAGTGAAGTCGGCGTACTGCACCCCCGGCTCGGCCAGCGGCGACTCGCGCCCCTCGTGATAGGCGCCGTACAGCGACGACAGCTCGCGGGAGAGGATCCCCGTGCTCCACCAGTCGGTGACGATGTGGTGCATGGTCAGGAGCAGCAGGTGCTCCTCCGCCCCCAGCCGCAGCAGCCCGGCGCGAAAGAGCGGGCCCGCGGACAGGTCGAACGGCCGGGCGGCCTCGTCCCCCGCGCGGCGCTGCGCCTCAGCCTCGCGCTCCGCCTCGTCCAGGCGGGAAAGGTCCTCCACCGGCAGCCGGAACCCGCGGAACGGCGCGATCACCTGCACGGGCGCGCCGCCCTCCTCGCGGAAGACGGTCCGCAGCACCTCGTGGCGGCGGACGACCTCGCCCAGCGCCCGCTCCAGGGCCGGCGTGTCCAGCGCCCCCTGCAGCCGCAGCGCCGTCGCGACGTTGTAGAAGGCGCTCTCCGGCTGCAGCCGGTCCAGGAACCAGAGCCGCTCCTGCGCGAACGAGAGCGGCGGCGGGCCGGTGCGCTCCACCGGCACCACCGGCGGCAGCTGCGGCGCTCCGGCGCGGCGCAGCGCCTCCACCCGCTCCGCCAGCTCCGCCACGGTGGGACCCTCGAAGAGCGCACGCAGCGGCATGGCGACGGAGAACGCCGCCTGGATCATCCCCACCACCACCGTGGCCAGGATGGAGTGGCCGCCCAGCTCGAAGAAGTTGTCGTGGACCCCCACCCGCTCCAGCCGCAGCACGTCGGCCCACATCTCCGCCAGCACCTCTTCGGCCTGCGTGCGCGGCGCCACCCACCGCTCCCCGGACGCGTACTCCGGCGCCGGCAGCGCCCCGCGGTCCAGTTTGCCGTTCGGCGTCAGCGGCAGCTCGTCCAGCGCGACGAAGGCGGCCGGCACCATGTGCTCCGGCAGGGTGCGGCCCAGGTGCACGCGCAGCGATTCCGCGTCCGCATCGCCCACGACGTAGGCCACCAGCCGGCGCTCGCCCGGCTCGTCCTCGCGCACGACGACCGCGCCCTCGCGCACGCCCCCGTGCCCCAGCAGCGCGGACTCGATCTCGCCGGGCTCGATGCGGAAGCCGCGGATCTTCACCTGCTGGTCCAGGCGG
The DNA here is from genome assembly GCA_035635315.1 of Longimicrobium sp. Taxonomy (GTDB): domain Bacteria; phylum Gemmatimonadota; class Gemmatimonadetes; order Longimicrobiales; family Longimicrobiaceae; genus Longimicrobium. The sequence continues at coordinate 6,705 of DASQBH010000508.1, read as the reverse complement.
CCCAGGTACTCCAGGACAGCAGTGCGTGAGCTCGCGGCCGCCGGTCCTTCCGCGCTTTCCAGCCAGCGCGCCCGGTCGACCGTGCGGTAGAGCCGCGCGCCGTCCGACGCGAAGGGATCGGGGATGAAGCGCTCCGCCGTGAGCGCCGGGCGGCCCAGGTAGCCGCGCGCCACCTGCACGCCGCCGATGTACAGCTCGCCCGGCACGCCCGCGGGCACCGGCCGCAGCCCCGCGTCCAGCACGTACATCCGCGTGTTCCACACGGGGCGGCCGATCGGCACCACCTGGATGGATTCGGCCCGCTCGCACGCCCAGTACGTCACGTCCACGGCCGCCTCGGTGGGGCCGTAGAGGTTGTGCAGCTCCACGGACTCGGGCATCCGCTCGTGGAAGCGCTGCACCAGCGCCGGCGGCAGCGCCTCGCCGCTGCAGATGACGCGCGTGAGGCTCGTGCAGCGCGCCGCGTCCGCCGTCTCCACGAACTGCCGCAGCATGGAGGGTACGAAGTGCAGCGTGGTCACCCCGCGCGCCTCGATCACCTCCTGCAGGTACTGCGGATCGCGATGCCCGTCCGGCCGCGCCATCACCAGGCAGGCGCCCTGCTGCAGCGGCCAGAAGAATTCCCACACCGACACGTCGAAGGAGAACGGCGTCTTCTGCAGCACCACGTCGTCCGCATCGAGCCCGTATTCCGCCTGCATCCACCAGAGGCGGTTGACGACGCCGCCGTGCTGGTTCATCACCCCCTTGGGCCGTCCGGTCGATCCGGAGGTGTAGATGACGTACGCCAGGTTCGTCGGACCGACGGCGGGGGTGGGATTCTCCGCGCGCCCGCCGGCGATCTCGACCGACACCGTCTCCACGTCCAGGACGGGGAGGTCGATGGAGCCGGGGAGGATGCCGCGCAGCCGCCGCTGGGTGAGCAGCACCGCCACTCCGGAGTCCGCCAGCATGTACGCCAGCCGCTCGGCGGGATACCCGGGGTCCAGCGGGACGTAGGCGCCGCCCGCCTTGAGCACGGCCAGGATGCTGACGACCATCTCCAGGCCGCGCTCCAGGCACAGCCCCACGCGCACCTCCGGCCCTACGCCGAGACCGGCCAGGTGGTGGGCGAGCTGGTTGGCCCGCGCGTTCAGCTCGCGGTAGGTGAGCGCCGCGTCCTCAGCGACGACGGCCGGCGCGTCGGGCGTACGCTCCACCTGCGCCTCGATGAGCTGGTGGATGCACCGGTCCGTGGGGACCTCCGCCTCGGTGCGGTTCCACTCCGCCACCACCGCCTGGCGCTCGTCCGCGGAAAGCAGCTCCAGCTCCGACAGGCGCGGATCGGCATCCTGCGCGACCTGCTCCAGCACGCGCGACAGGTGGCGCAGCATCCGGTCGATGGTGCCGCGCCCGAAGAGGTCCGTGTTGTATTCCAGCACCGCGTGCAGCCCGGCGGCGTCCACCGCAAAGCCCAGCGTGAGGTCGAACTTGGTCGTCACGACGTCCGAGCGGACGCCCGCCATCCGCAGCCCGGGCAGTCCGGCGACCCGCATCGCCTGGGCGTCGTTCAGCGTGAGCATCACCTGGAAGAGCGGCGCATGGCTCAGGCTGCGCTCCGGCTGCAGCTCCGCCACCAGCTTTTCGAACGGCACGTCCTGGTGCTCGTAGCCGCCCAGCGTGACCTCGCGCACCCGCCGCAGCACCTCGCGGAAGCCCGGGTCGCCGCTCAGGTCCGTCTGCAGCACCAGCGTGTTGACGAAGAAGCCGATCAGCCCCTCCACCTCCCCGCGCGTGCGCCCCGCGATCGGGGTGCCGACGATCACGTCCTCGCTGCCGCTGTACTTGGACAGCAGCGCCTGGAAGGCCGCCAGCAGCACCATGTACAGCGTCGCGCCCTCGCGACGCCCCAGCGCCTGCAGCCGCTCCAGCAGCCCCTCCGGCAGCTCCAGCGTCGCCTCCGCGCCGCGGTACGTCTGCACGGCCGGGCGCGGACGGTCCGTGGGCAGCTCCAGCAACGCGGGCGCGCCCGCGAGCCGCTCCTTCCAGTACGCCAGCTGCCGGTCCAGCACCTCGCCGCGCAGCTGCTCCCGCTGCCAGACGGCGTAGTCCGCGTACTGCACCGCCAGATCGGCCAGCGGCGACTCGCGCCCCTCGCGGTACGCGCCGTACAGGGCGGACAGCTCGCGGAAGAGCACGCCCATGCTCCACCCGTCGCTCACCACGTGGTGCATGGTGAGCAGGAGCACGTGATCCTCCGCCCCCAGCCGCAGCAGCCGCGCGCGGAAGAGCGGGCCGGCGGCCAGGTCGAAGGCGCGCGCGGCCTCCGCCGACGCGCGGCGGCTCGCCTCCGCCTCGCGCTCCGCCTCGCCGAGCGCGGACAGGTCCTCCACGGGCAGCGTGAAGCCGGCGAAGGGCGCGATCACCTGCGACGGCGCCCCGCCGGCGTCGCGGAACACCGTCCGCAGCGCCTCGTGCCGACGGACGATCTCCCCCAGCGCGCGCTCCAGCGCAGACGCGTCCAGCGCGCCGCCCAGGCGGATGGCCGCGGGAACGTTGTAGAACGGGCTGTCCGGCTCCATCCGGCTCAGGAACCACAGCCGCTCCTGCGCGAACGAGAGCGGCAGCGGGCCCCTCCGCTCCACCGGCAGCAGCGGGGGAAGCTGCGCCAAGCCGGCGCGCCGCAGCGCCGCCACCGCCTTCGCCAGCTCCGCCACCGTGGGACCCTCGAACAGCACGCGCAGCGGCAGCTCCACCGCGAACAGCTGGCGGACGCGCGACACCACGCGCGTGGCCAGCAGCGAGTGCCCGCCCAGCGCGAAGAAGTCGTCCTCCACGCCCACCCGCTCCACCCGCAGCACCTCCGCCCAGATCCCCGCCAGCACCTCTTCCGCCGGCGTGCGCGGCGCCACGTACCGCTCCTCCTCGCCCGCCAGCTCCGGCGCCGGCAGCGCCCGGCGGTCCACCTTGCCGTTGGGCGTCAGCGGCAGCGAGCGCAGCACGACGAACGCGGCCGGCACCATGTACTCCGGCACGCTCCGCCGCAGGTGAGACCGCAGCGCATCCACATCCAGATCGAGCATCCCGTCACCGACCACGTAGGCGACGAGGCGGCGGTCGCCCGGCACGTCCTCGCGCGCCACCACGACGCAGTCCGCCACCCCCTCGTGGCGCCGCAGCACCGTCTCGATCTCCCCCAGCTCGATCCGGAAGCCGCGCACCTTCACCTGCGCGTCCAGCCGCCCCAGGTACTCCACCGTGCCGTCCGCACGCCAGCGCGCACGGTCACCGGTGCGGTACATCCGCGCCCCCGGCTTGCCGAACGGGTCCGGGACGAAGCGCTCCGCCGTCAGCGCCGGCCGGTTCAGGTAGCCGCGCGCCACCCCGGCCCCCCCCGCGTACAGCTCCCCCGGCACGCCGACGGGCGCGGGCCGCAGCGACCCCTCCAGCACGTACACGCGGGTGTTGGAGATCGGGCTGCCGATCGGGAGCGAGCTGCCGCTCCACGCCGCCGGGACGGTGTAGCAGCAGGTGAACGTGGTGTTCTCAGTGGGCCCGTAGCCGTTGATCAGACGGCACGACGGGAACCGGGCACGCAGCCGGTTCACCGCGTCCACCGGAAGCACGTCACCGCCCGCCAGCAGCTGCCGCACGCCGGCCAGGTCCTCCAGCCGCTCGTCCACCATCACCTGGAACAGCCCCGCAGTCAGCCACAGCGTCGTCACCTTGTGGCGCACCAGCGTGCGGCCCAGCTCCTCCAGCGACGGGCGCGTCCCCGGCATCAGCACCAGCCGCCCGCCGTTCAGCAGCGCGCCCCAGATCTCGAACGTCGCCGCGTCGAACGACACCGGCGCACCCTGCAGGATCACCTCGTCCGGGCCCAGCTCCGCGTAGCGGGCGCCGCGGACCAGCCGCACCACGCTGCGGTGCTCCACGCACACGCCCCGCGGGCGGCCCGTGCTCCCCGAGGTGTACATCACGTACGCCAGGCTCCCCGGCCCCGCGGCGCTCGCGGGCGCATCTACCGGCTCCGCCGCGATCCGCTCCCACTCCCCGTCCACGCTCACCACACGGATGCCGGCACGCGGCGACAGCGACTCACGCAGCGCTTCCTGCGTCACCAGCACGCTCACCCCCGCGTCCCCGAGCATGAAGTCCAGCCGCTCGGCCGGGTACCCGGGATCCAGCGGCACGTACGCACCGCCCGCCTTGAGCACGGCCAGGAGCGAGATCACCATCTCCAGGCTCCGCTCCAGGCAGATCCCCACCCGCACCTCCGGACCCACGCCCAGACGGACGAGGTGGTGTGCCAGGCGGCTGGATCGATCGTCCAGCTGCGCGTAGGTGAGCGCCGCGTCGCCGCACTCCACCGCCACGGCGTCCGGCGTCCGCGCCGCCTGCTCCGCGAAAAGGGCGGCGAGGCCGTGGTCCGCCGGGTAGTCGTCCGCCGTGCGGTTCCACTCCTCCACCACCTGGTGCCGCTCCGCCGCGTCCGCCAGCTCCAGCGCCGAAAGGGGCGCGTCGGGATCCACCGCCACCTGCTCCAGCACCCGCTCCAGGTGGGCGAGCATCCGCGCGGCGGTGGCGGGCTCGAAGAGGTCGGTGCTGTACTCCAGCGTGGCGCGGAACCCTTCCTCCACGCCCACGCCCAGCGTGAGGTCGAACTTGGTGGTGCCGTGACCGGCGGCCACGCGCTCCATCCGCAGGGCGGAGAGCGCGCCGCGGGGGCCGCGCCCGTGGTGCAGCGTGAACATCGCCTGGAACACGGGCGAATGGCTCAGGCTGCGCTCCGGGTGCAGCTCCTCCACCACCCGCTCGAACGGCACCTCCTGGTGCTCGTACGCGTCCAGCGTGACCTCGCGCACCCGCCGCAGCAGCTGGCGAAAGGTGGGGTCGCCCGACAGGTCCGTGCGCAGCGCCAGCGTGTTGACGAAAAAGCCGATCAGCGCCTCCTCGTCGCTCCCGCGGCGCCCGGAGGCGGGGCTTCCCACCACCACGTCGTCGCTGCCGGCGTACCGGCCCAGCAGCAGCTGAAAGGCGGCCAGGAGCACCATGTACAGCGTGGCCTCTTCGCCGCGGGCCAGCGCCTGCAGCCGCCCCAGCAGGACGGTCGAGAGCTCGGCGGAGACCTGCGCGCCCTCCAGCGTCTGCACCGCGGGGCGCGGATGGTCGGTGGGCAGCTCCAGCAGGGTGGGCGCGCCGGCCAGCCGCTCCCTCCAGTACGCCACCTCGCGGTCCAGCGCGTCGCCGGCCAGCCGCTCGCGCTGGCGGACGGCGTAGTCGGCGTACTGCAGCGCGGGCGGCGGCAGGGACGGCTCCTCGCCCGCCGCGTACGCCGCGTAGAGCACGGCCAGCTCGTGGAAGAGCACGCCCATGCTCCACCCGTCGCCCACCACGTGGTGCATGCACAGCAGCAGCACGTGCTCCTCGTGCCCCAGCCGCAGCAGCCGGGTGCGCAGCAGCGGGCCCCCCGCCAGGTCGAAGGGCCGCGCCGCGTCGTCGGCCACCTGGCGCGCCACCTCGGCCTCGCGCGCATCCGCGTCCAGCCCGGAAAGGTCCTCCACGTCCAGGGAGAAGCCCTCGTACGGCGCGATCACCTGCACCGGCACCCCGTCCGCCTCGGCGAACGTGGTGCGCAGCGCCTCGTGGCGGCGCACCACCTCACCCAGCGCGCGCTCCAGCGCCTCCGCGTCCAGCGGTCCGGAGAACCGCTGCGCCTCGGGAAGGTTGTAGCTGGCGCTGTCGGGCCGCAGCCGGTCCAGGAACCAGAGCCGCTCCTGCGCGAACGAGGCGGGCGCGGTGCGCGTGCGGCCGATCTTCTCCAGAAGGAGCGCACGCAGCCGCTCCTGCTTCTCCTGTCGGGAGAGCGTACCCGCGGGCTCGGGAGGCACCGTCATTGCGCGATCCGGTTCTCAGGGTGAGCGTCGAGGATGCGGTCCAGCTCTGCTTCCGACAGGTCGTCCAGCCGCGCGAGCAGGTGGTGGGGGCTGGAGTCCGGGGCCGCCGCCGGCGGCGCGGCGATCCGCTGCGCCGGGGCCGCGGCGCCCCGCTCCGCCAGCCAGCGAGCCAGCCCCTCCACGGTGCGGTTCTCGAAGAGCGCGCGAACCGTCAGCTCCACGCCGAACGCCTCCCTCACCCGGGCAACCACGCGCGTGGCCAGCATGGAGTGGCCGCCCAGGTCGAAGAAGTCGTCGCGCACCCCCACGCGCTCCACCTCCAGCACCTGCGCCCAGATCTCCGCCAGCGCCCGCTCCGCGGGGTCGCGGGGCGCGACCGAGCCCTCCGCGGGCGTGTGCTCCGGCGCGGGGAGGGCGGCGCGGTCCAGCTTGCCGCTGGGGGTAAGGGGAAGGGATTCGATGGAGACGAGCGCGGCCGGCACCATGTGCTCCGGCAGCACGCGCCGCAGCGACCGGCGCACGGCGGCGGCGTCCACGCCGCCCACCAGGTACGCCACCAGCCGCGGGTCCCCGGGGACGTCCTCGCGCACCACGACGGCGCAGTCGAGCACCCCGTCGTGCCGCCGGAGCGCCGCCTCCACCTCTCCGGGCTCGATGCGGACGCCGCGGATCTTGGCCTGCTCGTCCAGCCGGCCCAGGTACTCCAGGACGGCAGTGCGGGAGTGCGGGTGTGCGGGGTGGGAGCTCGCGGGCGCCGGATCCGCACCCGCGTACGCACGCACGTCCGCACGCTCCAGCCAGCGCGCCCGGTCGCCCGTGCGGTAGAGCC
>DASQBH010000507.1:0-2176 GCA_035635315.1 Longimicrobium sp. | reverse complement strand
CGCCCTCCACGATGCGCCCCCAGCGCGGGTCGCGGGCCACGTCCACCATCGGCGCGAAGGTCCAGTGGATGCCGTACGCCGTCGCCTCCGCCGCCGCGATCCGCGCCGCCTCTCGCACGCCGTCCGGGTCCCAGCCGGCCGCCTCCGCCAGGGGGACGGGAAAGACGGTGCGGAAGCCGTGGATGACGTCGTGCGCAAAGAGCAGCGGGATCTTCAGCCGCGACTCTTCCACCGCGACGCGCTGCAGCCGCCGCGTGGCGTTGGCGCCGTAGACGCTGAGGAACGAGCCCACCTGCCCGCTGCGCACCTGCCGCTCGACCGCCGTGTCGACGATCACGCCCTCCGGCCCCCACTGCCCCGCGTACTGGTTGATCTGCCCCAGCTTTTCCGGCAGCGTCATCAGCGCCAGCACGGAATCGACGAACGCCTCCTCCCGCGCGTCCAGCCGCACCGGCCGCGGACCCTCGCGGACCGGCGGCGGATCCGGGGCGACCGGCAGCCCCACCCCGATGCGCTCCGGCGGCAGGTGATCCGGATGCTGCCCCGTGCTCCCGGTCTTCACCGTGGGCCCGCACGCCGCCAGCAGCGCCGTGCCCAGGATCACGGCGCGGCGGATGGAAGGCCCTCTCCCCCGACGGCCTTTTCGCTCGTTCCTCGCAACGGCCGTCGACCCCTCCCCCAAACTGCGGGGGAGGGGTGACGCGAGTCGAACCTTCTGGTGCGCGATCGAATTCTCCCCTCTCCGTGAGGAACGAACGGGGAGGGGCCGGGGGAGGGGCACCCCGCGGGCGCAGCTCAACGCTCGTCGCAGCGGGATCGAATTCTCCCTTCCCCCATGCGGTTCATGGGGGAAGGGCCGGGGATGGGGGGCGCCGTCGGACGCCAGCTCGATCCCGGTCGCTGACACCCGCAGATCAGCCACAGCGGCCCTGGAGCCAGCCGCCCGTGAATCCCGCGCGGCAGAGCCCGCGGACCACGTGCGGGTTGCCGCGCATCAGCCGCCAGACCAGGTCGCTGCGGTGGTTCTCGATCATCAGCACGATGGGCCCCTGGTCGATCCCCAGGTAGTCCCCGTCGAACCACCCCACCCCGGGGACGATGCTGCCGTGCTGCAGCCGCATCGGCTGCTTGAGGGTGGGATTGAAGGAGTCCAGAAAGCCGTAGCGCTGGAACAGGTGGTCGCCGTAGGTGCGGCGCATGTTCATCAGCGCGGGGATGGCCACCTCCGGCGCGAACGGGATGGAGCCGCCCGCCGCCGTGGGAACCAGCGTCCCGTCGTCCTCCACGAAGTCGGCCGATGCGCCGCGGGCGCGGTAGCTCCAGAAGGTCCGCTGCTTTCCGTCAATGACGACGGTGGTGTCCCTGGGCCCGTCCGCCGCCGTCAGCCCCCACAGGTCGGGCCCGTATCCATCCCACCCCATGGGATTGCGGATGGCGTAGTCCCGCTGCGAAAGGGTGGCCCGGCGCGAGTTCTCGAAGTAATCGATCCCCTTTTCGCGCATGTACGCGTCGCGGATGCCGCGGAAGTCGATCCACGCGTGCGAGTACTGGTGCCCGAAGAGGGGGGGAAAGTTGACCTGCTCACGCCCCTCGAACGGCATCCACACGTAGGTGGAGGTGAACGCCTCCCACGCCGAGGGATGGACGGGGTGCGTGGGCGAGCCGATGGCCAGGAGGTAGAGGAACATCGCCTCGCTGTAGCCGCGGTAGTCGTGGGGGATGAAGCCGGATTCGGGGTGCCACCCCATGCTGATGCGCGGCGGCCGCGGCGTGGCGGCCCAGGCCCAGTCCACGCGGCGGTAGAGCGAGTCCGCCAGGGCGCGGATCTCCGCCTCGCGCGGGTCGTCGCTGCGGTAGTACTCGGCCGCGGAAAGGACGCCCATCATCAGCAGCCCGGTGTCGATGGTGGAAAGCTCCACCCGCTCGAACCGGCGCCCCGTGTTCATGTCCAGAAAGTGATAGAAAAAGCCGTTGTATCCCGTCGTTCCGCTGGCCGCCGGCCCCTGCGGCGCGCTCCAGAAGAAGCGGAGCGTCGTCAGCGTCCGATCGACAGCGTCCGACCGCGACACCCACCCCCGCTCCACCCCCACCGCGTACGCCGTCAGCCCGAATCCCACGGACGCCACGCTGCTGAACGACGGCGTGGGCCAGCGGTCCGGCACCAGCCCGTTGCGGG
>DASQBH010000506.1:0-4014 GCA_035635315.1 Longimicrobium sp. | reverse complement strand
GCGCCCTGCTTCGCCAGCAGCCCCGCGGCGACGAGCCCTCAGAATGACATCACGGGCGAGCTCTTCGCAGTGGTGTCGGCGAAGGCCGACAGTGTGAAGTTGTAGCCGCGAATTCATTCGCTCTCGCCCCACCCCGCGGCCCCACAAACTCTGCCCCGCATCCGATATCCGCCCCGCGTCCCCGCCCCGTGTCCATCCTGCCGTTCTGCGCCGTGTCGCCCGCGCGCAGTTCAGCCCCCGAAGGCGGCGACGAGGTCGGCGGCGGGGACGCGGTAGTCGGAGAGCCGCACCCCGCGCAGGGCCTCCGGCACCCGCGGCCGGTCGAAGCGCACGTAGTCGAACTCCGCCGCCAGGTCCGTCGGGCGGTCCGTGATGACGGTGCGGTTGAACGTGGCCGCGTCGCCCCACAGCTCCGGCACCAGGTCCCAGCCGCTGTACGCGTTCACGCCCACCTGCACCGTGCGCGGCAGGTCCGGGCGATAGAACCGCTCCTGCAGCGTCCACTCCGCAGCGCCCTCGGGCCGGTAGAAGACGAGGAAGTCCGCCCGCACGCGCACGATGCGCAGCTCCAGCCACCCCGCCGGCACCGGGTGCAGGTTCAGCGCGCTGCGTCCGTTGACCGTCGTCTTGGTCTCCAGCACGGGCTGCCCGGGCTGAGCCGCGATCCCGGTGGTGGCGAAAAGCCAGTTCTCCGCGCGCGGCTCCCAGCTGTCCGCGGTCGTCGCGCGCGGCTCGCGCACCATCAGCCCCGCCAGCGACCAGGTGACGGACGGCAGGGCGCCGCTCGTCCCCCGCGCCCGCACCCGCGTGGTCGCCACGAAGTCGCCCGTGACCTCCTGGTACAGAAAAGGCCCGCGAAAGTCCGCGTACCACCCGCTGACCGTCGGCTCCAGGCGCAGCACGCCGCTCGCGTCGACGGCGACGGCGCGGATCATCTCCGGCCATCCCTCCGCCGCCCCGTGCGACGTCCACCGCGCCAGCGACCGCGCCCCGTCGAACTCGTCGCTGAGCGTGGTGATCGGCGTTGGCGGGCCTGCTTCCATGCGCTGCTGTGCCTGCAGCGGCGAAGTGACGCAGAGGACCGAGACGAACAGGATCGAGCGAATCATCTATCGAGAAGGGGCAAGGGTGGGCGATGAGATCGGCGCTGTCGATCTACCGCCATCCAACGCATCGCGGAAGAGCGCTCTGACCCGGCTAACGATATCCTCACCCGCAGACAATCAGGGCTTCATCGGGCCTCGTAAACAGCACTCATGGTTTTCTGGGGATGACACGGCGCTCTCCCGGAAACGGCACGAGAAAACTCCGTTAACCCCGTTGACTCCGTGTGAGGCCCATTACGAACGCCGGCGGCCCCGCTCCGGACGATCCGGAGCGGGGCCGCGGGTCTGCGACCGGAAGGCGCGACTACCGGGCGGCGGCGACCTTGCAGACTCAGCCAGCAATCTGGAGGGGGTGAGACGAGACTGTGAGGAGCTGGTCGATGTGCTCACGCGTCAGGTATGAATAGCTCTGCGGTGCCTTTAAAGAAGCGCTCAGCCTGTCCAGCCGAACAGGGCTGCCCAACACGCAGACGCGCTCAATCCCGATAGCCACGGCCCGCTCTGCACCTTCGTAGTAGCGGAAATAGTCCTCGCGTTCGATCCCGCCAACGTGTTTGAAGTTTTCCCAGATGGCACTCGGGCAGCCTTCCGAGATGCTGGAGATCCGAAAATAGCCGATGATCGCGCGAATGGGACTGGACGCATACACAACTACGTACTGGACCTCCCGGCCAAACCGCCGTCGACGAAACTCTACCCGCTTCTCGCCCCTCATGATGGCATTCGCATATCGGGGCTGAATCGGCAGGAGTGCTACAGTTGGAGTTGGTTGCGCAACCATGCTTGGCCTTCTGGCTTGATTCGGGTAATGGATTGCGGCGGCTGCGCGAACACGCCGTGCCGCACCAACTCGGCGGTAGGAATCGGCGGCTGGATGGAGCGGGCCTGCCGAAATAATACCGCAAGTACCTCCTTGTTGCACAAATCCCGGATCTGCTCCAGGCTGTACACCGTTCGTTTGCCTACAGAGCGGGCGATCTCGTCAGGGTTGGTCGAGCGCACCGCCCGTTCCGCGACCCCAAGGGCCACGAGTCCCTGATCCACCTCCGAGCGGTAGAACCACAGCAGAGCCCCGGGCTCGATGTCCCGAACGTTTGCGTGTGACAGGTACGCCTTGCGGATCGCGTTTCCATATGGGCGCGGATCCGCGAAACGCAACTGATCCTCTGTTTCCGGGAACAAGAGGTTACTGAACTGGGGCAGGATGGGAATCACATACCACGGCACACCCTCCAACCTCACCCACGGAGGCCCGTAACGGATGTGAAACTCCAGAGGGCCCAGTTCCAGGCCCTCGTCACGAGTCTTGCCGACAGGCTTTACGAATTGGAGTTCGCCGAGTGACGTTTGCGCGTCTGCAAGCGAGAACCCGAATTCTTCGAACAGCTGGGTGAGGTGCGTCTGCTTCTGAAAGGTCGTGACGTACAGCCATTCATACCCGTTCCGCACGGCATAATCAAACACCGCCTTCAGCAGCAGTTCGCCGTATCTGAAGCCGAACGCCTCCTCTGCGACCTTCCTCGTGCAGATCTTGAGAACACGCCCCGTTGCGGGGGGCGGCGGCTCGGTCTCGGGGTTTACAATTACGACTGCCGCCAGCTGCCCACCAGGGCCCTCGATCATCCAGGACTGGCGATGCTGGCGCTGGCACTTCTCCAGCCAGCTGTTAAAGCCGGGATAGTCTCCGCGAAAGCTGTCAAAGATGGGATCTGCTGCGTTCAGGCGGTACGCCGGGACTGCGCTGACCAGCGGCGGAGGGGGAGGTGTCTCATCCGCGAAATCCGAGATCAGCCGGATCGCCTCGGCGACGCGGGCTACGCGCTCCTCGATACCGAGACGCCGCGCCTTGCGATGGATTCGCTGGTCTTCAGTGACCAGGTAGTCTACCGCATTCGAGTGCAGTGCGACCAGAAGCTGGTCGTCTACCCAGTCGTTCGTCCCCACGGCGGGACGTCCGACCATCTGAATGAAAGCGTCGGACGCAGACGGAGGGTCGAGCAGCCGGGGATACTTTCGCACCTGCTGCTCGAAGAGCGCTTTTCGCTCCTGCTGAGGATCTCGTGCGATATCGCGATGAACGGCTGGGTGGATGAACACCTGGTGACCGTGCCGCACCGCCAAGCTGTGCAGCTGCGCCGCATCCTCCGCCAGCACAGCTTCGGTTCCGTCGTTTACCGGCTCCAGCGGAATCAAGACGTTTGTGTCGAGTAGAAACTTCATCTTTTCTCACTTTTGTGGGAGATTGGCTCGACAATAATCGCCTAATTAGCGCTGCGCCAGAGACTTGGAGTCACCGAATCCGCCAACTCGGGAATTATTTTTCTTTCTACGCGATTCAATCAATAGATCGGCCCCGCTCCGGACGTTCCGGAGCGGGGCCGCAGGTCTGCAGGTGACAGGTGGAATCAGCGCGCGGCGGCCAGCTCCTCGCGCTCCTTCTTGGCGGCTTCCACCAGCTTGGGCACCTCGTGCTGAGGCACCTCCTCGTACGCGTGGAAGGTGCGCGTGTGCGTGGCGCGGCCCTGCGAAAGCGAGCGCAGCGTGGTGCTGTACTTGTACAGCTCCGACTGCGGCACCAGCGCCCGCACCCGCTGGTTGCGGCCCGCCGGCTCGATCCCCAGGATCTGCCCGCGCCGCTGGTTCAGGTCGCCGATCACGTCGCCCAGGAAGTCGTCGGGCGTAAAGACGTCTACCTGCATGACGGGCTCGAGGATGACGGGGTGCGCCTTCTCGGCCGCGGCATTGAAGGCGAGGATGCCGGCCATCTTGAACGCCTGCTCGCTGCTGTCCACCGTGTGGTAGATGCCGAAGTACACCTCCGCCTCGAAGTCCACCACCGGGTACCCGGCCAGCACGCCGCGGGCGGCCGCCTCCTGCACCCCCTTGTCCACCGCCGGCACGAACTTGC
>DASQBH010000505.1:0-3810 GCA_035635315.1 Longimicrobium sp. | reverse complement strand
GGGGCGGCGCAACAACGAGGCGATGACCGCAGTGGCCAAGACGATGACCGACGCCGACATGCGCGGCTTCGCCGACTACATCGGCACGCTGCCACCCGTCCCGCCACCCGCACCGGCCACGCCACCCGATGCGGCGCGCATGAAGTCTGCAGAACGAACGCGTTCCACGCGCACAGGAACGCCGCGCGGGTGGCGGGCGGGACGGCCCAGGGGTCCAGGCCGTCGATCCTGCACTCCAGCCGCCGCCGCTCCACCTGCTCCAGCAGCTCCATCACGGGCGCGCTGGCGCGGCGAAAGGCCTCCAGCTCCGCCGCGGGCACTTCACCCTGCAGTTTGGCGACGAGTCGGTTCCAGCCGGTTGGCCTGGGTGGCATCGATGGGGCTGCGGATGGATCAGGGACGTGGAATGACGATGCGGCACCGCAAAGCTGCCGGAATCTGCCCGCCGGGGCAACTCGCCGCGCGTCGCGAGGCCCCTCCGTCGATGGTACGGGAGAAGGGAAACGGATGTGTCAGCCGTGCGTCCACGGTGGGTCGTGCACGGCGTCGGATGGCCGCGGCGGTCTGCGGGGTCTGGCGCCGATCCTACGATCCGCGGGCTCGCCTCCGCGCGTTGCTGAACGCGCAGCAGTGGGCCTGAAAGTCCTCGAGCGCCACGGCATCCAGCTCCACGTTCATGCCGTAGTTGACGATGCTCATTCCCACACGGCTCGATTTGCAGACGTTCTCGGTCAGGCTGACGGAAAAGGCGAATTCTACCCGCTCTTCGTACAGGGCTTTGCCGCTCCTGGACTTGTGCTCCGCAACCATCCGCAGCACCACGGTTTGACGGTCGGTGCGCAAGGTGACCGTCGACACGGCGAGCGCCGGCTGCTTATCGGCGCGCCGGGCCACGATCTGGAGGGCGATCGAGAGCCCCTTCTGCGTGCCCGCCGCCCTCAGGCGGAGTTCGAAATCCACCCCTGACAGGTCGTCCGAAAACTTGACCGCCGCCGCGGAGCCCGAAAGCGTGGGGTCCGCATCGTCCACGGGTCCGGCGAAGCTCCGCAGCCCGCGCCGGAACTCGCGGGCGTGCGCCTGCAGCGCCGCCACCGCGCCGGCATTCACCTTCAGCGCGCGATAGGTGCCGATGCTGAGCTCCACGTCCTCCGCGTAGCAGAGCTCGTCCAGCATGCCGACGGGAAGGGCGAACCCAGCGCGCTCCTCGAACCACGAGCTGCCCTTCCAGCTGGACACCCGGGAGGTGTGGCCCGGCATCACCGGCAGCACCTCGTTTTCGCCGGCGGCGCGCAGGGTGACCGTGGCCAGCGGGAGCATGGCGTACTGCTGCGGGCTGCGGGTGATGATGTTCAGCACCACGAACTGCGTTCCCTGCTTGCGCACCGCGTTCAGGTACAGCTCGTACGAGACGCCCGTGCGGTTGTCGATGAACTCCACGGCTCCCGGCGGGCCCGTATTAGTCTGGGTGCCGGCGGGGTCCTCCGGCTCCCGCGCGGGCGCACGCTGCACTGCGGCACGGGGAGGCGGATCAGGAACGGGGCGCGGCGGCGTTCGCTCCGGGGCGGCAATCTGCGGGCTGGCCGGCTCGGCACTCTGCGCCCGCTCCGGGTCGCACGCCAGCTGGCCGACCCGGTAGAGCTCCTCGATGCAGGATCGCGCTCGCTCGCGGACCCGCGCGCGCACCTCCGGCCCCGCATCGCTGCCGCCCAGGTGCTCCGCGTAGCGAAAGTGCGCGAGGGCGGATGCGCAGGCCTGGTGGATGTGGTTGAGCTGCGCCTGCTTGCGCCGGTCCTTCTGCGGCGCGGTGGGGAGCAGCGCCAGCGCCGCCTCGGCGTGGTCCCGCACCGCGTGCATGGCGCGCAGCAGCCCGTCCAGGTGCGCGGGGGTGACCGGGTAGACATCCAGCCACGGGGGCAGCGGCGCGGGGACCTCCACGTCCAGCTGGTAGTCGGGGTTGGCCTCGGCCTGCCAGGCGCGGTTCACCCACCCTTCCACCGGCTCATAGAAGCGGAGCACCTCCTCCGCCGTCGTGGGGGGAACGTAGCCGGGGGTGCTTGGCTCCGCGCGAAAGTCGGCCTGCAGCAGCTCGTCGCCCACCGTCTGCAGCACGAACGCGTTCCACGCGCACAGAAAGGCGGTACGCGTGGCCGGCGGAACGCTCCAGGGGTCCAGCCCGTCGATGCCGCACTCCAGCCGCCGATGCTCCATCCGCTCCAGCAGCTCGAAGACGGCCGCGCGCGCACGGTGGAACGCCTCCAGCTCCTCCGCCCGCACTTCGCCCTGCAGGTTCGCGATGAACCGGTTCCAGCCGGTGGGCTTTGCCGTCATCGGAGATGGATATGGATGGGTGGGTGTGCGGACGCGTGGATCTCGAAGCCGAAAACTGACGCGATTCTCCCGGTTCGGCAACACGAGGAAACGATCCGCCACGGCGGCGAACGATGTCGATCTCCCCGCGGATCGATCCTGCCGGACCTCACCCCGAATCCGCGAATACAGTCATTGCTCCCCAACTGCGGGTTCTCACGTAGAGGAAGCAGAGAAGAACGAGGATTCTCAGGGATTTCTCTGCTGCCTCTGCTGCCTCTGCGTGATACCAGACGCGTTGATTCACTGTGCACAGGCAAAGCGATGACTTCCTGAGGGAGCGCCGCGACGTACCGTCGTTCACCCCGCACTCCGCGCGCGACCGAAGGACCTCCTTTCCGAACCTCGGGGGCCGACTCCGAAGCATGGAGCCAGCCCCGCGGTCTTGCTGGCAAGGTCCTTCGGTCGCGCGCAGGCAATCGAGGTCCGGATGGTTACGTGCGGCGCTCCCTCAGGAAGTCAGCTTCGGAATGCACACGTGATTCTGAGAATCGGTATGAGACATGTCTTCTGCCGGATCTGGTATCCGGAGCTTGCCACCCGGGCGGTCAGCGATCCGCGTTGAAGAACGCGGTCACGTCGCGAACGAAGCGGGCGGGCTGGTCGACGTACATGAAGTGGCCGGCGCCCTCGTACACGCGCAGCTCCGCGTCCGGAAGCCGGTTCGCCAGCTCGCGCTGCGGCTGCAGGCCGATCTGGTGGTCGTGCTCGCCCGCGATCACCAGCACCGGCATGGTCAGCCGCTCGTGCCGCGCAAAGCTCCACGCCAGCAGCCCCTGCGAAAAGATCGCGCCGCCCAGCTCGCCCGTGTTGCGCAGCCCGCCCGCCGTGTCGGCCTGCTCCACCAGGCCGCGCGTGGAAGCGACGGGGTACATGTTCGCCTGAAAGAACTCGCCGCGCGCGGAATCCGGCAGCGCCTCGAAGACGTTGCACACGTTCGATCCTTCGCGCCGCGCCGCCTCCATCACCCGTGCATACGCCTCCGGATGCACCTGGCCCAGGCGCTCGCACTGGGCGCGGATGGAGCCGGGCGCGTCGGACAATCCCGCCGCGATCACCATCCGCGATACGTGCTGGGGATACCGGGCCGCGTACTCCAGCCCCAGCACGCTGCCGAACGACTGCGCGATGATGGCGATGCGGGGCACCCCCAGCGCGCGGCGCACCCCCTCCAGGTCCTCCACCAGCAGGTCCACCGAATACGCGCCGTTCCAGGGGCGCTCGGAGCGGCCGCTGCCGCGCTGGTCCAGGTAGACCATCCGCAGATGCGGCTCCAGCCGCGGCCCCACGAGCGCCGCGAAGCCCTGGCTTCCCTGTCCCGGCCCGCCGTGGAGGAACACCACCGGCGGCGCATCCGCCGGCGCCGTGCCGGCCACGCGATACCACAGCCTCGCGCCGTTCACCACCACCTCGTGCGGCCCCTCCCGCAGCCCCGCGGACGGG
>DASQBH010000504.1:0-2560 GCA_035635315.1 Longimicrobium sp. | reverse complement strand
GCCAATCGGATCCGATCAGCTTGCAAGTGCGGCCTTATCGCTGCGGAACATTAGGCCGGCAGCCCGAAAGCCTCCGTCCACGTTCAGGGTGTGGCCATCTCATCTGTCCTCCTCCCGGGCGGCCCCCATTATTCAAGTTCGTCGCGATACCCCGTCGCGTACGGCGCAGAAGAAATCGTCCCCGCCGACCTGTCCGCCCTTGAGCGCGATCTGCAACCCGTCGCGGGCGGGATCGGTGGAATGGGCGCGGCACAAGGGAGAGCCCGGCGCCACGGGGGCGATGGCGGTGAGCGCGTCAATGCCCAGCATCGAGGCCGCGTGGCTCGACGTGTCGCCGCCGGAGATGATGGCTCGCGTCAGCTTGGCTTCGCGCACCACCGCGTCGAGCACGCGGCCGAGGCCGGAGCCGATCCTGTCGTTCACGCTTTCGGCCGAGACGCCCGCAGCCGCCACCGCCTGCCGCATGGCGGCCACGGCCGGATCGTCCGGACCTGTCGCGGTGAACGCGAGCGGGTTGCGGCCTTCCGAGAGCACGCGCAGGGCGTCCCTGGTCACGCGCCCGATCTCGTTTTCCCAGGCGGACTCGTCCACGGCACTGGCCGCGTCAATGCGGATGCCGGAGAAGCCATGGCCGAGCGCATGGGCGATCTGGCTCGCTGTCACCGGCGAGACCGAGCCGGACACGCAGGCGATGTGATCGACACTCCCGGTAGGCGGCCCCGCCTCATGCTCCGGCAGCAGGCCGGAGGCACGCCAGTAGGCGACCAGCGCGGCCTCGAAGCCCTGCGAGCCGACGCCGAGGACCGGTGCGCCGCCGCGCTCCCAGACGAGGCGGCCCGCCTCGGCCAGCGTCTCCTCGTCGAGCACGTCCAAGGAGACGATCCTGGCGCCATCGGCGAGGGCCTCCGCGAGACGCGCGTCGGCCTGCCCGCGCTTCATTGCGACGAAATCAACGAGACCAACGGACTTGTCCGTCTGCTTCGCGAGGTGACGGCCGAGATCGGACTCGTCCATTGGCGTGACTGGGTGCTTCGACATGGTCGGGTGCCGGTCAAGCCGGTAGCCCTTGCCCTGAGCCAACGCAAAGAGGTGGCCGAAGCTCTGGAAGCGGCCCATCGCCGGGTCGGCCACGACCATCGGGATCCAGCCGTCGAACAATCCGACCGCGATGTCGATCGCCCGCCCGATCGAGCCGATGTGGGGGGCGGAGTCGAAGGTCGAGCAAACCTTGTAGTGCACGACCGGCGTGCCGAGCGAACGCAGCAGCTCGAAGACCGGTGGCAGGGTCCGATTCATCCAGCTGGGGTCGCGCGAGCGCGCCACGCCGGCAATGCCGATGCCGCGGTAGGTGCCAAAGGCCCGCAGGCGCTCCGGCGTCGGTGGGGCAAGAAACAGCACGGTGTCCAGCCCGGCGAAGGCGAGTGCCTCCATCGCGGCCGAGGACCCGGTGTAGTCGTCACCGTAGAACGCCACGAGGGGGCCTTCCGGCAGAAGTCGATGCGGGCTCATGTGGCCATCTCCAGGGCGCGGCCGAGCTCGGGATGCATGCGTGCATGCTCCTCAAGCGGGATGCCGGCGATCGTTGCGTCCCATGCCTCGCGCAGGGCCCTCACGCCAGCTGCGGGACCGTCCGGATGGGCCATGATGCCGCCGCCGGCCGTCACGATCAGGTCGGTGGAGTTCAGGCCCGCATAGGTTCCGGGAACCTGCCGCGCCGACTGGCCGGAGGAGAACACCGGCATCACCGTACACGGCTTGTCGTCGAACATCGGCGTCAGGCAGGCCCGCGCCGAGGCGATCACGCTGTCATCGTCCTCGGAGAACTTGCTTTGCAGTCCGTTCACGTGCATGTGGTCCGCGCCAGCCAGCCGCCACAGCTTCTGCCAGGCGACATAGGACCAGCCGAGTAGCGGATGCCGGGAGAGATAGCCCCAGCCATTCCGGTGCGCGTGGATCGGCAGCTCCGAGAAGCGGCCGAGCTCGATCATGCCGGCGAGCCCTACCGAGTTGAGGCTCGCCATGATGCACGTGCCGCCGAGATCGCGGACGAGGTCGTGGCGGCGCCGCATCTGGTCGATCTCGCCAGTAAGGTTGAAGGCATACATCACCTTCTTGCCGGTCCGGTCCGCATGATCGTTGATGACGCGCATCACGGCTCGCACGCGCTCTTCGAACGGGCAATTAGGGCCGTCCGATTGCAGTTCGTCATCCTTGACGAAGTCGATCCCGGCCTCGCAGAGATCCTTGACCATGGCGGCGGTTGCCTCGGCGTCGAGGCCCACGCTTGGCTTGATGATGGTGCCGATCAGCGGGCGGCCGTGAACGTCCGCAAGCCGGCGTGTGCCGTCGACCCCGAAGCGGGGACCGGCATAGGCGGCGCCGAAGGCGGCCGGCAGGCGGATGTCGAGCAGGCGCAGGCCGCTGACATCCTTCAGCTCGAACAGGTTGCCGGCCACGGTCGCGACGAGGTTCGGCAGGGAGGGACCGATTGTCGCCAACGGCCATGACAGGGTCATGAGTGCCCTCGTGATGCGCTCGCCGGGCTTCGGCGGGTGAGCCG
>DASQBH010000503.1:0-2211 GCA_035635315.1 Longimicrobium sp. | reverse complement strand
GCGCGCACCAGCCGGGGATCGAACCACTTGCCGGAGCGCTCCCGCGCCATGGACAGCGCTCCCTGCAGCCCGTAGACGGAGTGGAAGATCTCCGTGGTCTGGGCCAGGCAGGCGATGCGTGCCAGCAGGGGGATCTCCTCGCCGCGCAGCCCCAGGGGCACGCCGCGGCCGTCCCAGTGCTCGTCCAGGGCGCGGATGGCGGCGGCGGTATCGTCCGTCATCTCCAGCATCCGCGCGATGTCGGCGCCGCGCTCGCAGCGGGTGCGGACCAGCTCCGTGCCGGGCGCCTCCTGCCGGGTGAATCCCACGACCTGCTTCGCCTTCGTCAGCACCGACTCGCCGGGGCGGACGTTGCGCACCACGTGGCCGATGGACTGCCAGCGGCTGGACCAGTCCACCGTCTTCCACGTCTGCTTGACCACGTGGTCGTCCGCGCCGAACAGCTCGCAGGTCGCGGCGGAGTTGCTGGAGCAGCCGGCGTCCTTGAGCAGCAGCGCGTAGAACAGCGACGACCGCGCCTCCGCGTCCAGCCCGATCTCCCGCCCGATGCGCATCCCGATCAGGCAGGTGCGCACGGAATGCCCCTCCGGCTGCCCCTCCGTCAGGTCCAGCGCGTAAGAAAGCGCCGAGATCACCTCGGAAAGGCGGACGTGGTCGTCGGTTGAAGGGGGCGGGGTGGGGGAGTCGAGAGACATGGGCGGAGAGGATACCAGGGAATACGGCGGCCGAGGCGCTTCGATCGGCATCGAGCTGCGTCCGCGGGGTGCCCCTCCCCCGGCCCCTCCCCGTTCGTTCCTCACGGAGAGGGGAGAATTCGATCCCGCTTCCGCACGCGCAAATGGATCGGCCTCGATCACCCCTCCCCCGCAGTTTGGGGGAGGGGTCGCCAGCCGTCGCGAGGAACGAGCGAAAGGCCGGCGGGGGAGAGGGCCCCCCGCGTCGCAGACGCGGCCATTGGTTCGGCACGAACGCCGGCAGTGACGCACCCATCTGTTACGGCGTCCGCGCGGCCGGCGGATCTCAGGCGCGCGCGGGCTTGGCGCGGGCCTGGGCCTGGCGCAGGAGGCCGGCGGCCATCATGTCGTACGGGATGGACTGGGCGTACCGCTGCACCAGCGCGGCGTCCTCCGTGGCGGCCAGCAGCTCGGCGTCGGCGCGGGTGCGCAGGAGCGCGGTGAGCTCGGCGGGGTCGGGCTGCTCGCTGGCCAGGCGGGTCCAGTCCGTCAGGCGCGCGGCGAGGTCGTCCAGGTGCCACGCGGCGTCGTCGATCCCGCCGAAGTGCGTGGGAAGCAGCATCCGCGGCTCCAGCGCGCGCAGCCGGTCGATGCTGGCCAGCCACGCGGGCGTATCCACCTCCGGAGGCGGGGTGGGCGGACGCACGTGCCGCGCGCCGTCCAGCCGGATGCCGCCCACGTCGCCGGTAAAGACCAGGCCGGCGTCGGGATCGTGATAGGCGTGGTGGTGCATGGCGTGCCCCGGCGTCTCCAGCGCCACCAGCCGCCGCCCGCCCACGCGGATGGTATCCCCGTCCCAGGGCGTGCGCATGCGCTCCCAGGGGACGGGGAGCATGGTGCCCCACAGCGCGTCCATCTGGTCGCCGTACAGGCGCCTGGCGCTGGCCAGCAGGCGCGACGGGTCCTCCAGGTGCGGCGCGCCCAGCGGGTGCACGTGCACCGTGGCGCGCGGGGCGATGCGGGCCAGCTGGCCGGCGCCCGCGGCGTGATCCAGGTGGATGTGCGTAAGCAGGATGTGCGACAGCTCCGCCGGATCGTACCCCGCGGTGCGGATGCCGGCCAGCAGCGCCTCCAGCGTGGACGCGGGCCCGGCCTCCACCAGCGCCAGCTCGCCCCCGTCCTCCACCAGGTACGACGCGATGAACCCCGGCCCGCCCCAGCCGTGGTCGATCCGCGTGACCCCCGGCGCCTCCTGAAAGATCCTCGCCTCCGCCATCCAGCATCCCCTGTTCGTTAGTCGAAGCTTCGTTCAGGGACAATGTAGCGCGCCGCGGCGGGAGTTCGCGATGGGGCGGAGCCAGCATGCACGGGCGCGTCCTCAACCGGCATGATCCGCCGGCCTCTCCATGGCGGTTGAAACCGCGGCTACGACGTCACGAAGTCCGCCTGCGCGGACTCGGCGGCCAGGCCGTAGGCGGCGATCCACGCACCGGTGCGTCCGCAACCAAACAAAAACCTCCCCCAGCAGTTCTGGGGG
>DASQBH010000502.1:0-4478 GCA_035635315.1 Longimicrobium sp. | reverse complement strand
ACCTGCTGCAGGTCCAGCACGCTGGCGTTCAGCGGGCGCAGCTCCCAGCCGTCAAGAAAGACGCGGAACCGTCCCCCGCCGGTGGAGAACGCCGCGATCCCCGCCGCGCGCCCCACCCCGCCCTCGCGGGTGATGACCAGGCCGGGGATGCGCTCCAGCAGGTCCAGCAGCGTCAACCCGTGAAAGCGCGACATCTCCGCCGGCCCGAACACCCAGCTCGCCGCCCCGAAGCCGCTCTGCCGGGGCTTTGGGTAGACGGGAAAGTTGGGCGCCGGCAGCGTGCTGTCGGCGGGGACGGAGTCGGGCTTGGCCTCGTCGGGAATGGTGTCGCCGCGCACCGCCTCGCCGGGGATGGCGATCTGCGCGGAGTCCTGGCGCACGGCGGGGATGGTGTCCTGCGCGCGCAGCTCCGCCGCCGGCAGCAGTGCGGCGGCGGCGAGTCCGGCGAACAGCGCCGGGAGATGGCGGCGGAGCGAACGGAAAAGGGTCACGCGGCGTCGGTACCCCCGGCGGCCGCGGCGCGGTCCATCACCCACTGCACAAAGATGCGCGTCGGCACGCCGGTGGAGCCCTTGGTGAGGTACGGGATCTTTCCCTCCCCGTACGCCGTTCCCGCCACGTCCAGGTGCACCCACGGCCAGTCGCCCACGAACTCGCGGAGAAACCAGCCGGCGGTGATGGTGCCCGCGGGGCGCCCGCCGCTGTTCTTGAGGTCCGCGTAGTCGCTCTTGATCTGCTCGCGGTAGTCGTCGAACATGGGCAGCTGCCAGCAGCGCTCGCCCGTGGCCTCGCCCGCGCGGATGACTTCCTGCACCAGCCCCTCGTCGTTCCCCATCACCCCCGTGGCCGCGTGGCCCAGGGCGATCACGCAGGCGCCGGTGAGCGTCGCCGCGTCCAGCATGGCCGCGGGATCGAAGCGCTTTGCGTAGGAGATGGCGTCCACCAGGATCAGCCGCCCCTCGGCGTCGGTGTTGACGATCTCGATGGTCTTGCCGCCGTGCGCGCGGACGATGTCGCCCGGCTTCATGGCCGCCCCGCCCAGCAGGTTCTCGCTGCTGGGGACGATGCCCACCACGTTGACCGGCAGTGCCAGCTCGGCGATGGCCTGCATGGCGGCGATGGTGCCGGCACCGCCGCACATGTCGAACTTCATGTCCTCCATCCCCGCCGCGGGCTTGATGGAGATGCCGCCCGCGTCGAAGGTGAGGCCCTTCCCCACGATCACCAGCGGCTTCTCCCCCTTGGGCCCGCCGCGGTGCTCCATGATGATGAGCCGCGGCTCCTGCTCCGACCCCTGCGCCACGGCCAGGAGTGCGTTCAGTCCCTCCTCGCGCATCTCCTCCGGCCCCAGCACCGTCACCTTGAGCCCGCGCTCGCGCCCCACGCGCTCCGCCGTCTCGCCCAGGTAGGTGGGCGTGGCCACGTTGCCGGGAAGGTTGCCCAGCTGCCGGGCCAGGTTCTCCGCCCGCGCCACGATCTCGCCCACACGGGCGCCCTCCGCGCCGTCACCCTGGTCCGCGTCCGCGGGAAGGATGATCGTGGCCTCCTCCAGCGCCACGGGCGCCGGCGCGTCGGCCGCCTGCGACTTGAGGTCGCGAAAGTCGTACGCGCCCAGCACCAGCCCCTCGGCCACCGCGCGCGCCGCCTCCGCCACCGGCAGCGCCGACGCGGGGAGCGCGAACGCCAGCGACGACACGCGCGACTTGCCCGCCTCCTTGGCGGCGCTCCCCGCGGCGCGGCGCAGGCGCTCGCCCGTCACCTCCGCCCCCTTGGCCAGCCCCACCAGCAGCACGCGCTCCGCCCCCGCCCCGTCGCCGGAGGGGAACACCATCGTCGTCTCGCCAAAGGCGTGCTTCAGGTCGCCGCGGGTGAGCAGGGTGGAAAGGTGCCCGTCCAGCGCCGCGTCCAGCGTGCGGAACGCCGCGTCCTGCTCGTCGCCGTCAAAGACGGGGAGCACGAGCAGCGGGGCGGTGGGACGGGTGGAGCCGGCCGCGGAAACGGAGATCTTCATGGAAGACAGAGAGTGTCCGGGTTCAAGTGCGAAGAGAAGAGTGCCTGGTACCAGGTACCGAGTACCGAGTGCCGAACACCAGGCACCAGGTACTCGGCACTGTCCTCATCCCATGTTCTCGATGATCTTTCGCCCGAACTCCGAGCACGAGACCTTGGTCGCGCCTTCCATCAGCCGCTCGAAGTCGTAGGTGACCGTCTTCTTGCTGATGGCGCCCTCCAGGCCGCGGATGATGAGGTCCGCCGCCTCGCCCCACCCCATGTAGCGCAGCATCATCTCGCCCGAGAGGATCACGGAGCCGGGGTTCACCTGGTCCTTGCCGGCGTACTTGGGCGCCGTGCCGTGCGTGGCCTCGAAGATGGCGTGGCCGGTGACGTAGTTGATGTTGGCCCCCGGTGCGATGCCGATGCCGCCCACCTGCGCCGCCAGCGCGTCGCTCACGTAGTCGCCGTTCAGGTTGAGCGTGGCGATCACGTCATATTCCTTGGGGCGCGTGAGGATCTGCTGCAGGAAAGCGTCGGCGATCACGTCGTTCACGATCACCTGCCGGCCGTCCTTCTCGATCACCTGCCACGGCCCGCCCTCGTAGTCGGTCGCGCCGAACTCGCGCTGCGCCAGCTCGTATCCCCAGTTCTTGAAGGCGCCCTCGGTGAACTTCATGATGTTCCCCTTGTGCACCAGCGTTACCGCCTTGCGGCCGTGCCGCAGCGCGTGTTCGATGGCCGCGCGCACCAGCCGCTCCGTCCCCTCGCGGCTCACCGGCTTGATGCCGAAGCCCGAGGTCTCGGGAAAGCGCACCTTGCGGTACCGCGCCGCAAAGCTCTCCTGCAGCAGCGCGCGGAACTTCGCGGCGTCCTCCGTCCCCTCCTCGAACTCGATCCCCGCGTAGATATCTTCTGTGTTCTCGCGGAAGATCGTCATGTCCACGTCGCCCGGGCGCTTGACGGGGCTGGGAACGCCCTCGAACCAGCGGACGGGGCGCACGCAGGCATAGAGATCCAGCTCCTGGCGCAGCGCCACGTTCAGCGAGCGGATGCCGCCGCCCACGGGCGTGGTCAGCGGGCCCTTGATGCCCACCAGGTACTCGCGGAACGCGTCCAGCGTGGCGGCGGGGAGCCAGTCGCCCGTGGCGTTGAACGCCTTTTCGCCCGCCAGCACCTCCATCCAGTGGATGCGCCGCGAGCCGCCGTACGCCTTTTCCACCGCGGTGTCAAAGACGGGCTGCGAGGCCGCCCAGATGTCGGGGCCGGTGCCGTCGCCCTCGATGAACGGGAGCACGGGGTTGTCGGGGACGTTCAGCACGCCGTCGCGGATCGTGATGCGCGCGCCGTCCGTCGGGGCGCTGGGCCGCCAGTCGCTCATGGGGTCAGGATGAGTTCAGGATTGATGACGTTCAGCGCCGGGGCGCCGGGTTGATTCGCGAGTGACGAGTAACTGAGTACCTGGTACCTGGTGTCTGGATGCGCAGTCACCTACCTACCAGGCACCAGGTACTTGATCCTCCAAAAGACGCAGGGCGCGGCGGGGTGCCCGCCGCGCCCCGATTGCGCGTTCGCCCTGCCGGTGCGTCAGCGCTGGTCCAGGGGCGTCACCTTGAGCCCGCGCGGGCCCAGGTAGTCGGACCCCGGGCGGATGAGCCGGTTGTCGGCGTACTGCTCCATCAGGTGCGCCGTCCACCCCGGCATGCGCGCCAGCGCGAACACCGCCGTGAACAGGTCCATCTCGATCCCCAGCGTGGTGTAGACCGAGGCGCTGAAGAAGTCGACGTTGGGGTAGACCTTCTTCCCCTTCTTCTCCATCTCCTCCGCCATCACGGAGCGGATCTTGTCCGACAGGTCCAGCCAGCGGGTCTCGCCGGCCTCCTGCATGATCTTGTCGGCCAGCTCGCGAAGCACGGTGGCGCGGGGATCGGTGGCCTTGTACACGCGGTGGCCAAAGCCCATGATCTTCTTGCCGCTGTCCAGCGCGCCGCGCACCCACTCGCCCGGGTCCTTGCCGCTCTCGTCGATCTCGCGCAGCATGTTCATCACCTCCACGTTCGCGCCGCCGTGGCTGGGCCCCTTGAGGGTGCCGATGGCGGAGGTGATCGCGGAGTAGACGTCGCTCAGCGTGCCCGCGGTGACGCGCGCCGCAAAGGTGCTGGCGTTCATCCCGTGCTCGGCGTGCAGCACCAGCGCCACGTCCATGGTGCGGCAGCGGGTGTCGTTGGCTTCCTCGCCGTTGAGCATGTAGAGGAAGTTGGCCGCGAAGCTCAGCCCCGGCTTGGGCGCCAGCGGCTCCTTGCCGTTGCGGATGCGGTCGAACGCCGCCACGATGGTGGGCGTCTGCGCCGTAAGGAACATCGCCTTGTGCCGCACCGACCCGGCGCTGATGTCGTCCGCGTCGGGATCGAACATCCCCAGCGCGCTGATCGCGGTGCGCACGGCGGCCATGGGGTCCGCGTCCTTTGGATACGCGCGGAGCATGT
>DASQBH010000501.1:0-2764 GCA_035635315.1 Longimicrobium sp. | reverse complement strand
GACGCCGCGCAGACGGTCGATTTCCGCCGCGAGCTTGGAGAGGACCGACCGCTCGAAGACCGCGCGGAGCGGCAGCTCCACGCCGAACACCTGCCGCACCCGCGAGGTCACGCGCGTGGCCAGCAGCGAGTGCCCGCCCAGCTCGAAGAAGTTGGACTCGCGGCCCACCCGCTCCACCTGCAGGATCTCGCGCCACTGGTCAGCGAGCACCTGCTCGATGGGGGTGCGCGGCGGCGTGAGCGACTCCTCCGCTCCGTGGCCCCACTCCGGGTCCGGAAGGGCCAGGCGGTCGATCTTGCCGCTGCCGGTGAGCGGCAGCCGGTCCAGCCACACGTACGCGGCGGGAACCATGTACGCGGGCAGGCGCGCCTCCAGGTGGGCGCGCAGGTCGGCGGCATCGGCCGCGTCGCGCTGGCCGATGACGTACGCCACCAGCCGCAGGTCGCCGGCGTGGGGACGCGCCACCACCACCGCCTCCGCCACCGCGGGGTGCGTCCCCAGCACCGCGCCGATCTCGCCCAGCTCGATGCGGAAGCCGCGGATCTTCACCTGGAAGTCCGTGCGGCCGAAGTACTCCAGCTCGCCGGACTCCGTCCAGCGCACCAGGTCCATCACCCGGTACATGCGCGACCCCGCGGGCCCGAACGGATCCGGGACGAAGCGCTCCGCCGTCAGCGCCGGCCGCGCCGCGTACCCGCGCGACAGGCCCTCGCCGGCCAGGTACAGCTCGCCCGTGACGCCCACCGGCACCGGCTTGAGGTTCGCGTCCAGCACGGACGCGCGCGTCCCCGGCAGCGGCGTTCCGATGAACACCTCCGAGGCGCCCTTACGCACCAGCGAGACGCTGGTGTAGGTGGTGTCTTCGGTGGGTCCGTACGCGTTCGCCACCTTCTCCACCGTGCCCAGCGCGTACAGCCCCTGCGCCAGCTCGCTGGTCAGCGGCTCGCCGCCCAGGTTCAGCGTCCGCACGCTCGCGGGGATGCCGCCCGAGCGCAGCAGCTCGGCCGCGGCGGTCGGCACCATGCTGGCGTAGACCACGGGCTCCGACGTCGTCGCCAGGGCCAGCGCGTTCTCCACCAGCACCAGCGTTCCACCCCAGCACAGCGTCCCGAAGATCTCCGCGACGGAAACGTCGAAGCTGATGGAGGTCGAGAACAGGGCCGAGGCGCGCTCCTGGTCCGTGAAGGTCTCGCGCATCCAGTGCAGCATTACGCTGGCGCTGGAGTGGCGGATCATCACGCCCTTGGGACGGCCCGTGGAGCCGGAGGTGAAGATGACGTGCGACAGGTTCTCGGGGAGCACGCCGCTGATGGGCGCCTCCGCCGGCTGCCGATCCAGCTCGGCGCCCAGCGTGTCCAGGCGGATGATGCCGGCCGCCGTCGTGGGAAGCCGCTCCGCCAGCGCGCTGGTGGTGAGGACGAGCGAGACCCGCGCGTCCTCCATCATGTACGCCAGCCGCTCAGCGGGGTTGGCCGCGTCGAACGGCACGTACGCGCCGCCGGACTTCAGCACCGCCAGCAGCGCGACGACGATCTCCGGCGTGCGCTCCAGCAGCACGCCGACGCGGACCTCCGGCCCGGCACCCGCCCCGCGGAGGTAGTGCGCCAGGCGATTCGCCCGCGCATCCAGCTCCGCGTAGCTCACCCGCTCATCGCCGTGGATGACGGCAGTGCGTTCCGGCGTCGTCGCGGCCTGCGCGGCGAACAGCTCGTGGATGCAGGCGCGCGGATGGATGGCGGGGCTCACCTCCGACAGCAGCCGCGCGCGCTCCTCCGCGCCCAGCATCTCCAGCTCCGAAAGCCGGACGTCCGGATGCGCCAGGGCACCTTCCAGCAGTGCGTGCAGGTGCTGCAGCATGCGGCGCGCGGTGGAGCCGTCCAGCAGGTCGGTCGCGTACTGCAGCGACAGATCCAGCGACTCACCCGACTCCGTGGCGAAGAGCGCCAGGTCGAACTTGGCCGCCGTGTCCTCCAGCGGCAGCCACTCCACCTCCACGCCGTCCAGCTGCAGCTCCTCGCGCGGCGCGTTCTGCAGCGAGAGCATCACCTGAAAGAGCGGCGCGTGGCCAAGGCTGCGTTCCGGCGCCACGTCCTGCACCAGCCGCTCGAACGGCAGCTCCTGGTGGGCGTAGGCGCCCAGCGTCACCTCGCGCACGCGGCCCAGCAGCTCGCGGAACGACGGATCGCCCGAGAGGTCGGTCCGCAGCGCCAGCGTGTTGACGAAGAAGCCGACCAGCCCCTCCAGCTCCGCGCGCGTGCGCCCGGCGATCGGGCTGCCGACGACCACGTCCTCCTGCCCCGAGTACTTCGACAGCAGCAGCTGGAACGCCGCGAGCAGCACCATGAAGGGCGTGGCGCTCTCCTTACGGCCCAGCGCGCGCAGCCGCTCGGCGAGGTCCGCCGGGACAACCAGCTGCTCCACCGCGCCACGGTGGCTGGGCGCGGCGGGACGCGGACGGTCGGTGGGAAGCTCCAGCAGCGCAGGGGCGCCGGACAGCCGCTCCCGCCACCAGGCGAGCTGCGCGTCCAGCCGGCCGCTGCGCAGGTGCTCGCCCTGCCAGCCTGCGTAGTCCGCGTACTGCAGCCGCGGCTCCGCGAGCGGAGACGGCTGGCCCTGCGCGAAGGCGGCGTAGATCGCGCCCAACTCGCGCAGGAGCACCCCCGTGCTCCACCCGTCGAAGACGACGTGGTGCACGACCAGCAGCAGCACGTGCTCGCCATCGTCCAGCCGCAGCAGACGCGCCCGGAACAGCGGGCCGGCGGCC